>CACXGM010000177.1 GCA_902767075.1 uncultured Lachnospiraceae bacterium | reverse complement strand
GAACCTGTTGTTGAGGAGTCGGTACTTGAGGAGCCGATACTTGAAGAGTCTGCGCTCGACATCCCCGGAATGGGCGACTTACTGGGAGATATGCCTGTAGTTGAAGAACCTGTAGCAGAGGAACCTGTTGTTGAAGATCCTACACTTGATGAGCCTGCGCTTGATATCCCCGGAATGGATGACCTGCTGGGAGATATGCCCGCTGCAGAGGAACCCGTAATCGAGGAGCCTGCAATTGAAGAACCCGCACTTGATATTCCGGGTATGGATGATTTGCTTGGTGACATGCCCGCTGCAGAGGAACCCGTAATCGAGGAGCCTTCGCTTGAAGAAACTTCGGCTGATGCTCCTGCAGAGGGACTTGGAATAGACCTTGCAGAACTTGATGCTTTAAATGCTGAACTTGAAGCAGATGAGGCCCTCCCGGATGAAAATGATATCGAGAAGATGCTGGCAGCGGCGCAGGATACATCTGATGAGCCAGCTACAGCAGTTCTTTTAAATGATATGTCCCTGGATGATCTTCTGGGAACATCAAATGATGGAGAAGCCGATGAGATCGGTGATCTTCTTGAGAAAGATGAAAGAAATGAGTTGATCGATGAGGATCTTCTTACCAAGTTAAATGATACTTCCGATGCGGAAAAGGGAAGCTCTTCAGTAAATGCCGATAATGAAGAACCCATAGATCCTAAGGAAGCTAAAAAACTTGAAAAGCAGAGGAAGAAAGAAGAAAAAGCTGCAGCACGAAAGAAAGCTAAAGAAGAAAAAGCTGCGGCAAAAGCAGCAAAAAAAGCAAAGAAATCAAAATCAGGGGATATGCCAGACATTCCTTCAGCATCCAATACTGAACAGAATCTTCATGATACTGATATGAGTGATGTGGAAGCACTTCTGGCAGGTGCGGAATTAGCAGCTCAGGCGTCTGATGAGAGAAATGATGTCTCACCTGAAGGTGCAGCTGCGGAAACAGGGGAAGAAGAATTCAATCCCTTTGGCGCAGATATTGATATATTAAACGATCCTGTACTGGGAGCTATAGCCGAAGGCGAGGAAGGACTTGATGAAAACGGCAGAGTTCCCCTTACCGAAGAAAGCGTTGGTTTCGAACAGGACGGAGGCGCAAGCGAGCCTGACTTCGAGATCGACCTGGAAAACTTTGGAAAAGAACCTGAGGCAGCTCCCGAAAATGATATTCCCGGAATCACGGATATTCCCGATATTTCCGACATTCCCGAAAAAGGTGCATCCGGAGGTTCGGGTGACGGCCCTGTTTCGATTGACACCCCTTCAGAAGGTGATGCGGAAAAGAAGCCCACGATCCTTGATAAGATAAAAGGTCTCTTTGAAAAGATCACCGGAGCGCTCACTGAGGCTGATGAGGAAGAGGATGAAGGCGCAGAACTGAAACTTTCCGACGAAAACGCTCAGGTCATGGAAGAGCTGGACAAAGAAGGCGACGGCGGCAAGAAGAAAAAGAAAGATAAAAAGAAAAAAGGCGATAAAGACGGCGAAGAGGGCGAGGAAGGCGAGAAGAAGCCAAAGAAAGAGAAGAAGCCCAAGAAAGAAAAGCCTCAAAAGGAAAAACCCGCGGATGACGGAAAGCCTGAAAAGAAGCTTTCCAACAAGAAGATCTTCATGGTTGTTTTAGTATGTGCTATGTTCGCATCACTGATCTTTTTAACCATCAGATTTGCCGGGGATTTCTCGATAAAGAAAGCCGGACGTACCGCATTTAAAAATGAGGATTATCAGACCTGTTATCAGGATCTCTTTGGCAAAAAGCTTAATGAGACCGAGACTATTATGTTCAATAGGTCCGAGTGCATTTTGAGGATCCGCCTGTGGCTCAGAGAGTATGAGATCCTGGCTGACGAGGGCTCGGAGATCAAAGCTTTAGACAGCCTGATACAGTCCATCAATGCTTATCCCGGCTTATATACTTCCGCAGTCGAATGGGGCTGTCTTGATCAGGTCAATCCCACATATCAGGAAATGCTTGGTATTCTCCGCGATAAATACGGATTATCCGAGCAGGAGGCTATAAATATTGCTTCTGAGCCCGATGATCTGGTTTACACCAAATTGGTATACGAAGTGGTCAACGGTTTGAGCTATACAGATGCTTTTAATAAGATCAACGGTATCAGCACTGAGCCGGAACCAGAACCGGTAGAGGAAGTGGTAAAAGATGACCTTCTTCCGGAAGAGGACGGTGTGAGCGGCGATAATTTTATAGACAACCAGGGTAATTAGAAAGTTTAGTATATGATTGCGATTATTGATTATGATGCAGGTAATATAAAAAGCGTAGAAAAGGCTATTAAGTTCATCGGAGAAGAAGTGGTGCTGACATCTGACAGAGATACGATTCTGAATTCGGATGGGGTCATCCTTCCCGGTGTCGGAGCCTTTGGAGAAGCTATGCAGCGCCTTGATAACAGCGGTCTTTCCGATGTGTTACGGGAAGTTGCGTCAAGACAGATCCCGCTTTTGGGTATTTGCCTGGGTCAGCAGCTTTTATTTGACAGCAGTGAAGAATCACCGGGAGTTAAGGGACTGGGTATTTTAAAAGGAAATATCAAACGTCTTCCTGACAAGGGGCTTAAGATTCCTCACATTGGCTGGAATGATCTGAAATTCCCCAATAAAGGCAGACTTTTTAAGAACGTCCCGGAAGGCACTTATGTATATTTTGTCCATTCCTATTATCTGGATGCGGATGACAAATCCATTGTTACTGCCACCACAGAGTATGGCACTACCGTAGAAGCATCCGTGGAATGCGGAAATGTATTTGCGACACAGTTTCATCCGGAGAAGAGTTCGGATATGGGGCTGATGATGCTCAGAAATTTTGTAGATATCGTTAAGGGCTGATAATATGCACACTAAAAGAGTGATCCCCTGTCTTGATGTAAAAGACGGAAGAGTTGTTAAGGGTATAAATTTCGTAAATCTAAGAGATGCCGGAGATATTTCGGAGGTTTCATCCGCCTATGACAAGGCCGGCGCAGATGAACTTGTTTTTCTGGATATTACTGCTTCCAGCGATTCAAGAGATACACAGCTTGAATGGGTCAGAGAAGTGGCTTCCAGAGTGTTTATCCCTTTTACTGTCGGAGGCGGCATCAGAACTGTTGATGATTTCAGGGCTATCCTGCGTGAAGGCGCCGACAAGATAGCGGTCAATTCCGCTGCTATTATGAATCCGCAGCTTATAGCCGATGCTGCTGAAAAGTTTGGTTCGCAGTGTGTGGTGGTAGCTATCGACGCAAAGCGCAGAGAGGACGGAAGCGGCTGGAATATATATAAAAACGGCGGACGAGTTGATATGGGTATCGATGCCGTTGAGTGGGCCGCAAAAGCGGAAAAACTCGGGGCAGGTGAGATACTGCTGACCAGTATGGATTGCGACGGTACGAAAAATGGGTATGACCTGGATCTGACGAAAGCTATTGCAGATACTGTCAAAATACCCGTTATCGCTTCCGGAGGTGCGGGAAAATGCGAGCACTTTTATGAAGCAATCAAGGCCGGCGCGGAAGCGGTGCTTGCCGCATCACTTTTCCACTATAAGGAGCTTGAGATCTCTCAGGTTAAAGAGTATTTAAGATCAAAAGGTGTTAGCGTAAGACTTTAAGCTGTAAAGGATATTAAAATGGCCGGAATTGAAAATGATTGGCTGACAATTTATGAGGATGAGTTTAAAAAGCCATATTATAAAGAGCTTTTCACTTTTGTAGGAAATGAATATGCATCTACTCAGGTGTTTCCTCCTGCGGATGAGATATTCAGTGCATTTAATCTTACTCCTTTATCGAAAGTAAAAGTTGTTATCATAGGGCAGGATCCATATCACAATACAGGTCAGGCTCACGGGTTATCTTTTTCCGTTAAGCCCGGTATTGAAATACCTCCTTCGCTGGTGAATATTTACAAGGAACTGAACAGTGACCTTGGTTGTAAGATACCGAATAACGGCTATCTTGTAAAATGGGCTGAACAGGGTGTACTTATGCTTAATACGGTTCTGACCGTAAGAGCACACCAGGCGTTTTCACACCAGGGACATGGGTGGGAGACATTTACCGATGCAGCGATCAAGGGATTAAACAAACAGGACAGGCCCATTGTTTTCATACTGTGGGGAAGACCGGCCCAGAGCAAAAAGAAGATGCTGAATAATCCACACCATCTTATTCTTGAGGCTCCGCATCCCAGTCCTTTGTCAGCACACCGGGGATTTTTTGGAAGTAAACCCTTCAGTAAAACCAATGATTTTTTGATCGCCAACGGTGAATCACCCATCGATTGGCAGATTGAAGATATATAGCACATAAGAAAGGCAGAAAAAATGAAAGCAGCAATTTTAGGTTACGGTAATCTGGGAAAAGGCATTGAGCTTGCCATCAGACAGAATCCTGATGTGGAGCTCTGTGCATTCTTTACAAGAAGAGATCCCGCATCTCTTAAGACAAACACAGCAGGAGTTCCTGTCTACAATGTGGCAGATATTCCCGCTCACAAGGATGAGTTTGATATTCTCTTTATCTGCGGAGGCAGTGCAACAGATCTTCCCAAGCAGACTCCCGAGTATGCGAAGTATTTCAACGTTATCGACAGTTTTGATACTCACGCAAGGATTCCCGAGCATTTTGACAATGTTGACAAGGCTGCAAAGGAGAGCGGACATGTTGCTCTGATCAGCTGCGGATGGGATCCCGGAATGTTCAGCTTAAACAGACTCTATGCAAACTGCGTACTTCCTGACGGCATGGACTACACTTTCTGGGGAAAGGGTGTCAGCCAGGGCCATTCCGATGCTATCAGACGTATCGATGGAGTAAAGGACGGCAAGCAGTACACCATTCCTATCGAGGCTGCTCTTGAGGCTGTAAGAAACGGAGAAAATCCTGAGCTTACCACCAGACAGAAGCATTTGAGAGAGTGCTTTGTAGTAGCAGAGGAAGGTGCGGACAAGGCACGCATTGAAAACGAGATCAAGACCATGCCCAACTACTTTGCGGATTATGATACCACAGTTCATTTTATTACCGAAGAGGAGTTAAAGAGAGATCACAGCGGTATTCCTCACGGCGGATTTGTATTCAGAACCGGTTCCACCGGAGAAAACGGCGAGCATAAGCATGTAATCGAGTACAGCTTAAAGCTTGACTCAAACCCCGAGTTCACTGCAAGCGTGCTCGTTGCATATGCAAGAGCTGTTGTTCGTATGAAGAAAGAGGGAATGAGCGGATGTAAGACCGTATTTGATGTTCCCCCTGCATACTTAAGTCCTCTTGACGGTGCAGAGCTTCGCGCTCATCTGCTTTGATCAATTAAGCATTTGATATAAAAGTTTTAACAGGAGATTATGAAAAAATGGAAAAGAAAGCATTTGTTACTAAAGAGATGGTGGAAGAGATAGTTAAAAAGTATCCTACACCTTTCCACATCTATGACGAAAAAGGCATCAGAGAAAATGCTAAGGCTCTTAAAGACGCTTTTTCATGGAACAAGGGATATAAAGAGTATTTTGCAGTAAAAGCAACACCCAACCCTTTTCTTATTAATATTTTGCATGAGTACGGATGCGGAACGGATTGCTCTTCATATACCGAATTGATGCTCAGCGATGCTATGGGACTTAAGGGCGAGGACATCATGTTTTCATCTAATGATACCCCTCCCGAGGAATTCGAGTATGCTGCAAAGCTTGGAGCAACCATCAATTTAGATGATATTACCCACATAGATTTCCTGGAGAAAACCATTGGTTATATTCCTGAGACCATAAGCTGCCGTTATAATCCCGGCGGATACTTCTCAATAGCTAACAGTATCATGGACAATCCCGGAGATGCAAAGTATGGTTTTACCACCGAGCAGCTTTTTGAGGGATTCAGGATCCTTAAATCAAAAGGGGCGAAAAACTTTGGTATCCACGCATTCCTTGCCAGCAATACTGTAACAAATGATTATTATCCCGAGCTTGCAAAACAGCTTTTTGAACTGGCTGTAAAGCTTGAAAAGGAAACAGGATGTGATATCAAGTTCATCAACCTCTCCGGAGGAATAGGTATCCCCTACAAGCCGGATCAGGAAGGAAATGATATTAAGGTGATCGGCGAGAGAGTTCATCAGGTATATGATGAGATCCTCGTACCTGCCGGAATGGGTGATGTTGCGATATATACAGAACTCGGCAGATTCATGATGGGACCTTACGGACATCTTGTCACAAAGGCTATTCACGTAAAGCATACTCACAAGGAGTACATCGGTGTAGATGCCTGTGCAGCAAACCTTATGAGGCCTGCAATGTACGGAGCATATCATCATATCACTGTACTGGGCAAAGAGGATAAACCTCTTGATCATGTATATGATATTACCGGTTCCCTCTGCGAGAACAATGATAAATTTGCCATCGACAGAAATCTTCCCGAGATAGAGATCGGAGATTATCTTGCCATTCATGATACCGGAGCACATGGCTTTGCCATGGGATACAATTATAATGGAAGGCTCTGGTCATCCGAACTTCTGCTAAAAGAGGACGGAAGTGTTCAGCTGATCAGGAGAGCACAGGAGCCAAAGGATTATTTTGCAACCTTTGATTGCTTTCCTATTTACGAAAAACTAAAGTAACCAACGGTTACTGTAACCCCGCACACACAAGAAAGAGAGGCACTATTATGATTTACCCTGAATTTCTTAAAAGCGATGGTGTTATTGGATTTCCCGCTCCTTCATTTGGAGCAAACATTGAGCCCTACAAGACCAGATTGACAAAGGCTTTGGATCTTTTAGGTAAAGAGGGGTACCATACCGTACCCGGAACAGATGCATTCAGGGGGGACGGAGTCGGCATCAGCAACACGCCGGATAATTGCGGAAAAGAGCTTACAGCCATGTATTGCGACGGAGATATCGACGCATATATTTCCTGCGGCGGCGGCGAATTAATGTGTGAGATCCTTGATCATATTGATTTTGAACGCATTATAAAAGGTAAACCCAAGTGGTTTATGGGGTATTCCGATAATACTAATTTTACATTTTTGTTAAATACTATCTGTGATACAGCATCCATCTACGGCCCCTGTGCAGGTGATTTCTGTCAGAAGCCCAGACCACAGTATCTTGAAGATGCTATGCTGCTGCTCACAGGAAAGAAGCTTGATTTCAAGTCATATTCTTTGTACGAAAAAGAGTCACTTGTAACCGAGG
>CACXGM010000176.1 GCA_902767075.1 uncultured Lachnospiraceae bacterium | reverse complement strand
CCGGGGAGAGTTCAGACGGAAATTCCACGGAAGGCGAGTCCTCCGAGAATCAGAGAGAATCCTTTTTGCGTCCTGACAGAAGCAACGAGGACAACATCTTTTATTTCCTGACGGAACAGATGAATCTCAATGAGGCGGCCGCCTGCGGCGTGCTGGCCAACATCAAAGCTGAATCAAGCTTTAGCCCTAAGGCTATGGGGGATAAAGTGGGAGATACCTTCACCAGCTTTGGAATCTGCCAGTGGCACAATAACCGTTGGAACTCCCTCAAGATCTTCTGCGCTACTATGGAACTGGAAGAGGACTCACTGGAGGGACAGCTCCTTTATCTTCAATATGAACTGGAGCACAATTACAGACATGTTCTCAGCGCATTAAAGCAGGTGAGCAACACCCCCGAAGGTGCCTATGATGCGGGATATGTTTTCTGCTATAGATTTGAGATCCCCGCAAACAAGGAGGTAAAATCCGATTACAGAGGCTGCATGGCCAGAGATACATATTGGCCCAGACACGGCGGATATGTAAACGGTAATCAGCTCTATATCTGGAAAACCGTTGGCGATAAGAGCTACTGGTACGAGAACGGTGTCCGTCAGGGAACATACGAGGACAAAGCAGGTGTTGTCGGCGACGGAACCATCCGCGGCCGTGAGATCTACGATCCTCTTTCAAACGGCTGGTATTGGCTGGATGCCGTTTATGGAGGAGCAAAGGCCACAAATAAGGAAGTGTGGATGCCCTATGTTTACAACGGTGAAGAAAAGTTTGATGAGGACACCATAGCCGCAAAGGCCGCTGCATCGGGAGAAATGGCCGATCAGGTTAAAAAAGCCATAAAGGCCCATGGCGGAGAAAACGCAGGCAAATGGGTCCGCTATGACAAGCAGGGCAAGATGATCAAGGGCTGGTATACAGTGCAGGGCGCTGATGCGGAGCTTTATCCGGACCAGGTGGGAAACACCTATTACTATGACATCATTACCGGCCTCATGGCAAAGGGTGATATCTGCATAGATAATACCTGGTATCACTTTAATGAATGGAGCGGTGCTCTGGAGAATTAAGAAACGTTTGGCCAGGGCTTGTAATACGTGGGCGGGGTTAGAAAAGTATTGAAATCCGAGAGGATTAGATATATAATATCAAAGATTTGGAACTAATTTTAACCTGATAGTGTAACGGGCTATCTTTCGGAGGTTTGAAATGTCAGACAAAATGGAAACAATCGCGGTACTTACCAGTGGCGGTGATGCACCCGGAATGAACGCAGCGATCCGTGCAGTTGTACGTACGGCTCTCGCGAGAGGACTCAAAGTTAAAGGCATAAAGAGAGGATATGCAGGACTTCTCGGCGAAGAGATCTTCGACATGAAGGCAAGAGATGTATCCGATATCATTCAGCGTGGTGGTACCGTCCTGGGAACAGCTCGTTGTCTCGAGTTCAAACAGCCCGAGGTACAGGCGAGAGGCGCAGATATCTGCCGCAAGCACGGAATAGACGGAATCGTCGTTATCGGCGGTGACGGATCATACCGCGGAGCACAGGCTCTTTCCAGAAACGGCATCAATACCATCGGTCTTCCCGGAACCATCGACCTGGATATCTCCTGCACCGATTACACCATCGGATTTGATACCGCTGTAAACACAGCTATGCAGGCTATCGATAAGGTAAAGGATACTTCATCATCCCACGAGAGATGCTCCATCATCGAGGTTATGGGACGTAACGCCGGATATATCGCTCTCTGGTGTGGTATCGCCAACGGCGCAGAGGACATCCTCCTTCCCGAGAAATATGATTACAATGAGCAGAACATCATCAACAACATCATCGAGAACCGTAAGAAGGGCAAGACTCACCACATCATCATCAATGCAGAGGGTATAGGCCACTCACTGTCCATGGCAAAGCGTATCGAGGCAGCCACCGGAATCGAGACCAGAGCCACCATCCTCGGATACATGCAGCGTGGAGGTAACCCCACCGCCATCGACCGTTACTATGCATCCATCATGGGAGCAAAGGCTGTTGACATCCTCATCGCAGGCAAGACAAACCGCGTTGTAGGCCATCAGCACGGCGAGTTCGTGGACTTCGACATCGAGGAAGCACTCAACATGAAGAAGGACATCGATCCCTACGAGTTTGAGGTCGCAAATCTTCTGTAATAAACAAACCAAATATGTTATACTAATAACCGTCAGGCATTTTTGCATGACGGTTATTTTCTTAATGGTGCCTGTCACCATGAACAAATTGTGAACAGGCTTAACGGTGGAAGAAAGTGGAGTTTCTTAGCGCATCCAACAAAAGAATAAAGCGAATACAGGCTCTGCAGCGCTCCGCCAAGGACCGGCGTGAGGAGGGTGTTTTTATCGCCGAGGGCGTGCGCATGTACAAAGAAGCCCCACCGGAGCTGCTAACGGAAGTTTATCTTAATGGTGCCTGTCACCATGAACAAAATGTGAACGAGGTGCCGGGCTGCGAGTATTTCGAAGTGGATTCCGCCACATTCTCCAAGATTTCGGACACGCAGACACCGCAGGGTGTGCTGATGGTTTTAAAACGGCCTCATTACACACTTGAAGATGTAACCAATGGAGATGCGCCGCTGATACTGATTCTGGAAAACCTCCAGGATCCGGGAAATTTGGGAACCATCCTGAGAGTAGGAGAGGCAGCAGGCGTCACGGGGGTTATAATGTCCAAGGGCACCGTCGATATATTTAATCCCAAGGTTGTGCGTTCCACCATGGGATCCATTTTCCGAATGCCTTTCACATACGTGGATGACATCGAACAGGTCACAAAAGACCTTAAAACCCGTGGCATCACAACATATGCCGCTCATCTCGAGGGCTCCGAAATATACACGGACTACGATTACAAAAAACCTACGGCATTTATGATCGGCAACGAAGGAAACGGACTCACAGATGAGATCACGGCATTGGCAGACAATAAGCTGTTTATCCCCATGGAAGGCAGCGTTGAATCCCTGAACGCAGGAATCGCAGCTGCTGTGCTGAGCTATGAGGCACACAGACAAAGGCACTGATTGATAATACAGCCAACCGGAATAGGCTACAGAAAATAAAAGAAACGAAAGGACATTGCATCATGAAAATCGGTTTTATTGGACTTGGAAACATGGCAAAAGCAATCATCGGAGGCATTCTTAAGGATAAGATCATCCCCGCGAAGGATATCATCGGCTCCGATAAATCGGCTGATATGAGAAAAGGTGCTGCCAAGGAATTCGGCATCACAGTTTATGATACAAATAAAGAAGTGGTTGCAAACAGTGATTATCTCTTCTTTGCGGTGAAGCCCCAATTTCTTCCCGATGTAATGGATGAGATCAGAGGAACCGTTAAAAAGAATACCGTCATCATCAGTATCGTGGCAGGCAAGACTATAGAGTTCATCGAGCAGGGAGTGGCAGGAAGAAAGAGCGCGAGCAATGCAGCTAAGGATAACAGTGGTCTTAAGATCATCCGCACCATGCCCAACACACCCGCACTTGTGGGAGAGGGCTGCACCGGTGTATGTCCCAACGATAACGTTACCGATAAAGAGTTGAAGAAAGCTCTGGAGATCCTCTCTTCCTTCGGAAAAGCATATGTTGTTCCCGAGAGACTCATGGATACCGTAGGAGCAGTCAGCGGAAGTTCGCCCGCATATGTCTTCATGTTCATTGAAGCTATGGCAGACGGCGCTGTAGCAGGCGGAATGCCCAGAAGCCAGGCATACGAGTTTGCAGCTCAGGCAGTTTTGGGAAGTGCGAAACTCGTTCTTGAGTCAGGAAGGCATCCCGGTGAATTAAAGGATATGGTCTGCTCTCCCGGCGGCACCACCATCGAGGGCGTAAAGGTGCTGGAGGAGTGTGGATTCCGCGGTGCCATCATGGACTGCATGGAAGCAGTTATCGAAAAGACCAAGCGCCTGTAGAATTCTTGGCAGAAAACAAGTGAGGCCTGTGGCTACGGGCCAAAGCAAGTGAAAAGATGGAATGACCCGTAAAGAAGAAGCTTCTGAGGCCCGTGGCTACGGGCCAAAGCAAGTGAAAAGCAGAAATGACCCGTAAGGAAGAAGCTTCTGAGGCCTGTGGCTACGGGCCAAACCGGGCGAAAAGCAGGAATGACCCGTAAAGAAGAAGCTTCTGAGACCCGTGGCTACGGGCCAAACAGAGTGAAATGCAGAAATGACTCGTAAAGAAGGAGCTTTTGAGGCCCGTGACTACGGGTTAAACCGGGTGAAAAGCAGAAATGGCCCGTAGAGAAGAAGCTTCTGAGGCCCGTGACTACGGGCCAAACAGCAAGTAAACAGCAAGAAAACAGCAACATCAACAGTAGGAAAACTTATGAATGACAATGATTTTAGAGAAGTAGACTTAGACGAGATCAAGGAAAACGAAAAGGTAGAAGCTGCGACTACCTCCGAAACCACAGGGGAATCTGAAATTACCGGGACCTCAGAAAATGCAGGGACCTCTAATATTGCAGGGGGCACCGAAATTAAAGGGGGCACCGAAATTAAAGGGGACACCGATACTTCAGACACCACCGCCCCCAGGGATGCGCCCAAGTCAAAGGAATACGAGGATGTGTGCTTCATCTGCCGCCGCACCGAGAGCAAAGCGGGCAAGATGATTCCCTTCCCCAACAATATATCCGTGTGCCAGGACTGCTGGAAGAAGACCATGGATACCATCAGCCAGTTTGACTATCAGGGAATGCTTCCGCCTACGGGAAATATGTATTTCGGCCCCGGTATGGACCTGCAGAATATGCTGGGAAATCCAAGCGATTATAGCGAGGATGAGGACGATGACGATGGTGACAATGACGGTGCGGACGGCAGCAACAGTAACGGCGGCCTCAGCAACGGTAGCGGCAACGGCAACAACGGCGGCTCCGGCAATGGCAGCAACGATGGCACAGGCAAGCAAAAGAACGGCCCCGGCAGGGGGATGCCCCGCTTCAGCTTCATCAACCTGGCAGACCTGCAGGGTGAGGGCGGAATTCCCTACAAGCAAAAGGTTAAAAAGAAGAAAAAAGGCCCTGCGCCTGTTATTGACATAAAGAATATCCCGGCACCTCACAAGATCCGTGCCAGCCTGGATGAATATGTGATCGGTCAGGATTACGCAAAGAAGGTTATCTCCGTTGCGGTGTACAACCATTACAAGCGTGTTGCCACAAACACCATGGACAATATCGAGATAGAAAAGTCCAACATGCTCATGATCGGACCCACCGGTTCGGGTAAAACATACCTGGTAAAGACCCTGGCCAGACTTCTCGATGTTCCTCTTGCCATCGCCGATGCAACTTCCCTGACGGAGGCGGGCTATATCGGTGATGATATTGAGAGCGTTATCTCAAAGCTTCTGGCGGCAGCGGACAATGACGTTGAGAGAGCGGAGCAGGGAATCGTCTTTATCGATGAGATCGACAAGATCGCAAAGAAAGCCAATGCAAATTCCCGTGACGTGTCCGGTGAATCCGTTCAGCAGGGAATGTTAAAGCTCCTGGAGGGTGCGGACATCGAAGTGCCCGTCGGTGCTTCCAGCAAGGGAGCAATGGTTCCCCTTGCCACTGTAAATACCAGAAATATTCTCTTTATCTGCGGCGGTGCCTTCCCGGATCTGGAGGATATCATCAAAGAGAGACTGACCAAGAATTCTCTCATAGGCTTTGGCTCAACCCTTAAAAATGCTTTTGACAAAGAGGACGTTCTCTCCAAGGTCAAGGTGGAGGATATCAGAAAGTTTGGAATGATCCCTGAATTTATTGGAAGACTTCCCATCATCTTTACCCTCCAGAGTTTGACAAAGGAAATGATGATCCGTATACTGAAAGAGCCGAAAAATGCTATACTTAAGCAGTATCAAAAGCTCCTGGAGCTGGATGAAGTAAAGCTTGAATTTTCGGATGATGCGTTGGAGGCTATCGCTGACAAAGCGATGGAACAGGATACCGGAGCACGTGCCCTCAGATCCATTATCGAGGATTTCATGCTGGATATCATGTACGAGATTCCAAAGGATGATAACATCGGAACCGTCACCATTACAGGCGATTACATTCGAGGAACCGGCGGCCCTGTTATCGGACTTCGCGGAAGTGCACCTCTTGCTATCACAGACAAAGCCGGAGAAAATGATAAAACAACATTAAACGAAACCGCGGATTAAAAAGTACTGCGGAAAAAACGAGGAAGATATAAATGAGTAAACAGAAAATTGTTGTTTCACTTGGACACGAGGCTCTGGGACACACCACCCTCGAGCAGTGGGGCGCGGTAAAGGATACCGCAAAGGCTCTTGCAGATCTGGTCGAGCAGGGCAATCAGCTCACCATCACCCATTCAAACGGTGCGCAGGTCAGCATGATCCACAAGGCGATGACCGAGCTTCGCAGAGTATATATAGACTATACTCCCGCACCTATGTGTGTGTGCTCAGCCATGAGCCAGGGCTATGTGGGATATGATATCCAGAATTCACTTCGCTCCGAGCTTATCGACCGCGGAATATCAAAGACGGTGAGCACCATCCTCACACAGGTTACGGTTGATCCCTATGATGAAGCCTTCTACGAGCCCACAAAGGCCATCGGAAGATTCATGTCAGCAGAGGATGCCGAGGTGGAGATAAAGAAGGGCAATTACGTCAGAGAATATCCCGGAGAGGGCTTCAGACGTATAGTTGCGGCACCTAAGCCTATAGAGATCGTGGAAATAGATGCCATCAAAGCCTTGGTCGATGCGGACCAGATCGTCATCGCCTGCGGCGGCGGCGGAATACCGGTCATCGAGCAAAAGCACGTGCTTAAGGGTGCGTCCGCAGTCATCGAAAAGGATGCCATCGCCGGAAAGCTGGCAGCAGACCTTCAGACAGATATGCTGCTGATCCTCACAAATGTTGAT
>CACXGM010000175.1 GCA_902767075.1 uncultured Lachnospiraceae bacterium | reverse complement strand
TCCCAAGTTACACTTGAATCTTTTACAATTACTTCTCCAACAACAGTATCATCTTCTGGTTCAGTTTGTTGATTGTTGTTGTTATTGTTGTTATTGTTGTTATTGTTATTGTTGTTATTGTTATTATTGTTATTGTTATTATTGTTTCCCTCATCCGCAGCCCTTGTTACGGTAACATACAGATTAGTCCTCATATATCCGTTGGGTGTGCTGATGGTGATCTGCGCCGATCCCAGACCATGAGCCCTAACCAGACCTGTATGGTCGAGGGTGGCAACACCCGGATCAGTACTCTCAAAAAGCAGATCGGATACACTGGCCCCCGAAGGCGATACCGATATGGAAACAAATCTTGTCTCTCCGACTCTCATACCGCTAAGGCTTCCGTAGGAGATTGACAGGCCGGTGATCCTCACCGTTCCTCTGGTAACATTTACGGTACAGGCGGCTGTCCGCCCGCCTTCTGCGGTAGTAACGGTGACGGTTGCACTGCCCACTCCTACAGCTGTCACCACTCCGGAATCATCCACTATGCAGACAGAAGGCTCCGATGTCGTAAATGTAACGTTTTTGTTTGCAGCATTGGTGGGAAGAACCGTTGCGCGAAGCACTCCGGTATTTCCGACCGTCAGATTAATAACGCTCTTGTCCAGAGTCACTCCGGTAACGGGAAGTCCGGTTACGGTATAGCTGCAAACGGCGCTGATCCCGTTCTTTGTAGAGGCCGTAACAGTGGCTGTGCCGGCTCCCACAGCTGTCACCCTGCCGTTGTTAACTGTCACAACATTTGAATTACTGCTTCTCCAGGTCACTTGTTTGTTCGTGGCTTCGGCAGGAGTCACCGTTGCTACAAGACTTTCCGTATCTCCCACAGTAAGAGACGAGGAATTCTTGTTAAGCGAGATCCCGGTGGCGGGTATGATGCTTCCTGAGTATTGATTCGAATACAAAACTACCATCGGATCGTTGTTTACATGATTCGATCCGACATTAAAACCATTCTCACAGGTGTTGGCCAGATATATTCCGCCATATGTATAATAATTATTACTCTCAATGCAGAAAGCTACGCTCTTGGAAAATACCAGATCTACCGTCACCGTGGTATCCTCTGTGGTCACCAGGTCTCTATCCAGATCCACAGCATAGAATCCCGCAAAAGATGTATTTACCGTGCCGGATGCGGTCTCACCGTCTGCGGAAACCGTCACCGTAGCGGTAAAGTTAGCAGTATTTGTCTCAAAGCCGACTGCGGTAACACTCTCCTCCCCATCGACAGGATATGCCACTCTGACATGGCTTCCGGCGGGTATAGTGATCAGACTGTAGGGATAGAAATTTCTGTAATATGCATAGCTGTGATCGTATGTATTATAGTCGGCATCATAGGCCACAGCATTTCCTCCCGCTATCAGCCCCCTATCCTCATATGATATCCAGAAATAGCCATAATATGAATAACCATTGGTTCCCCAGCTGTTTCTCACCAGCCAGGCTCCGTCGGAATCAGGTCTGCAATTTGAGTTGAATCTGCTTGCGGAAAATGAATCATCCCATCCGACCAGGGACACTCCATGGTTTATCCCATCGTAATTGCCATAATATGCATTGTTTGATGAATTATAGAACTGTCCGTTCGCATAGAATGATACTGCCACGGCGCCATGTTCCATTATGGCCTGCTTGATCCCTTCTCTGTCATTTATGTTGATCTTGTATGCGCCCTTTAGCTGCACCGTATTGCGGCCGTAAGCGTAATCATCCGAAGGATTTAAACCGTTTAACCCGCTGCCTGTGGTATAGGGCATCACTGACTCGGGCGCAGCACCTATACCCTCCATCATGGCTCTGTAGAACATCTCCTGGCATCCGCCGTTGGAAAGCCAGCTTCCGCCGCCCACGTACCGGCAGGTATCAGCGTTATGGAGTCCCTTGGGATCAGTGTACCCATGGGCTGTATAATATGCGATCTGAAGTTCTGAGAGATTGACACCGGTGCTTTCTCCGTCGTGGATAAGGTCTGCTTCCACAGCGCCCATTGAAGCAAATGCCCAGCAGGCTCCCTCGCTTCCCTGATTCCTGATAGCGGGTAGCTTACCCAGTTCCTTAACATTATAACCGGAGGGGCTTCCCACTCTTAAGGGTGCACCGTCGGAATTTCCGCTTCCCACGATGGGAGCAGGGATGATGCTGTCCGGCTGTATATAACCAAAGCCATGATCCGAATATCCGACGTACCCGGACTCCCCAAGGGTAACCGATGAAGCCGTACGTGTTTGCACAGGCTGCGCGATCTTTATTTCTTCCCGCTCGTAAAACTCGTTCTCATATGCTGAATTGTCATACGCCAAAGAAACCGAACCAAAGGACTCAAATCCCATTGATGCGGCTAAAAGTGTAAGACTCAGTATTCCCGATATAAATTTCTTAAATCGTTTCTTTCCGGGCACTTTACGATTCCCTCCTGCATAACACATCCATAGTCCCTTTTATTATAACATGTTGACCCTATAAAGGGTATTTAAATTGACATTAAAAGTACTTATAATTATTATATATAGGTGACTGTTGTTCTGTTTTTATTTTCTAAAATGAAATATTCTAAGGAGTACAAAACGCATGGCAAAAAAACTTAATGCATTCAGTCTTCACATGGGGCCTGCAAAGTGCGCTGTTGATCTTGGTGACGGTAGCGAACGCGGGGAATACGTTGACCAGGATTATATCCTGAATGCTCTCGGTCGTCCCCACAGAGGTGTGAGCCTCATGACCAGCTACTATCCTCTGGATAAAGAATTTCCCACAAGAGCTCATGAAGCGTACGCGGATATGGAAATACACGGAGCATGGGACTATCCTTATGATGATTATGAGACATATAAGGGAGGTCTTGTGGGCCGTACCGAGGAAGAACCCTTTAATTGGATGAAGGATGTCAGACGTCACGGTCAGGATGTTCTCATCACCATTACCATAGATCCTCACGTTGGAGACGAACATCTTGTTGCCATAGCAAAGGATCTCTCTGTTTACGGCCGCGTACTGGCCCGTATCAATCACGAGGCCACCGGAAGCTGGTTCTCCTTTAACAAGCGCGCAACCTACGAAGAGGTCTCCGCATTCTTTGTAAGGGTATGCGAGATATTCCACCGCGAGGCCCCCAATGTAAAGGTTATTCTTTGCCTCGACGGATACAAAGATCTCAGATCGGAAAAAATGGAAAAAGAGGATGAATTCATCCCCGCCATCAAAGCAACGGATATTTATTCCGTAGACAGATATCTGGCCCTTCACTGGGGCTGGCCCTATGATGTGGCAGAGCCCGGCGGAAACTGTTTTGCCCGTTACAAGACAGGAAATATTTATAAGCTTGCCAAAAAAAGCTATGAGCGCTACTGCGAGATCACAGGCGAAAAAAAGCCCATGGTCCTCTCCGAGTTAAATGCGGACGGAGATGTCACCGGTCCCTACGATCAGGCAAAGATGCTTAAGAACTTCTGCAAGCTGATCAAAAACGATCCCGACAATTGGCTTAACGCTTTTACTCTCTATCAGTTCCGCGATCAGGGAAGACTGGGCCTTGAGATAGAGGATCCGAACAACAAAAATGTCGGTATCAAGCAGCCGATCTTTGATACCTACAAAGAGATAATAAACGATGATTTCTTCAAGCCCACTATGAAAAAGGGCAAGAAAACAGAGCTTCCCGCAAAGCTTCGCTGGGGCGGTTCCGAGGATGCGGACGGACTTCTCGTTCCTCTTTCATTCGATGCACCCCCGGTTTTCTGCGAAGCATATTTTGATGATGATATTGCAGATCTTAACCTGATGATGGAGCTTAACGGCAGATGGTTCTACAAGGCACCCGGAGTCAAATGCATAGACTTCATGCCCGCATTTTTCGAGCATCCCATCAAGGGAAGCGCAAAGCTTGACCTCAAGATCTTTGCACCCCCCGCAGACGGAAAGAACGACCCCTCACAGGGCAAGGACTGGCAGACCAATTACTACACCACCGTCACTGCTCTTCCCAGGATCAGGATCAGCTATTCGCCGGTAGCAAAATAAAAAAATATTTACTCTTTAGGAGGATAAGAAATTGAAGTTATTAGAGGATATGATACGGGAAAAAGGAATAGTTAAACCCGGAAATGTGCTCAAGGTTGACAGCTTTCTCAACCACCAGATGGATATAAATCTCTTTAACGAGATGGGAAAGGAGTTCAAACGTATCTTCGCAGACAAGAAAATCACAAAGATCCTCACCATCGAAGCTTCGGGAATCGGTATCGCCTGTGTGGCCGCACAGTATTTCAATGTGCCCGTTGTCTTTGCGAAAAAAGCACAGAGTATCAATATCGACGGAGATGTATATTCCACCTCCATCACATCCTTTACACATAAAAGGGAGTATCAGGTGATCGTATCAAAAAAATACCTTTCACCTGAGGATCATATTCTCATCATTGATGACTTCCTCGCCAACGGATGTGCCCTTCAGGGACTCATAGATATCGTGAAATCCTCCGGCGCAACGGTGGAAGGCATCGGTATCGCAATAGAGAAAGGCTTCCAGGAAGGTGGAGCGCTCATCAGAAAGCTTGATGTAAATCTCCACTCCCTGGCCATCGTGGACTCAATGAATGCAGAAACCGGAGAGATAGTATTCCGCGAGGATAAATAAATGAATAACAGCAAATTGATGAAGATCAAAAAAAGAGTCTTTGATATCATCCAGATAGGCCAGCAGGGTGACGTACCCAGCCGTATTTTCGACATAGCTCTGGTGATTGTGATCGTACTCAACATATCGGTTCTGATCCTGGACAGCTTCACTTTGACAGAGCAGCTGCACAAGGTCTTAAACGTGGTGGAGATAATCACCGTCGTCCTCTTTGGGATCGAATACCTCCTGAGAATATGGACCGCCAGTCTTCTCTACCCCGCAAACGGCAAGTTCACCGCTATTTTACACTTCCTGGTATCCTTTGACGGCATCATCGATCTTCTCTCAATTTTGCCCATATCCTTCCTGTCCGGAATATCTTCCTTCAGGCTCCTCCGGGTAGTCAGGATATTCCATCTTTTCAAGGTCAATACCACTTATGATTCTTTCAACGTCATCACCACAGTATTGTACAGGAAAAGAAAACAGATATTGTCATCCGTCTTTATGACGGTTATGCTCATGCTTGCATCTTCACTGTGTATGTATACAGTGGAGAACGAAGCACAACCGGGTGTATTTAAAAATGCCTTTTCAGGCCTTTGGTGGAGCGTATCCACAATTCTCACCGTAGGCTACGGAGACATCTATCCCGTCACTGTAATAGGTCGTCTCCTGGCTATAATAATCGCCATACTTGGTGTGGGCGTGGTAGCCATACCCACAGGTATCATTTCCGCCGGTTTTGTTGAGCAATATACCAAGCTTGAGACCGCCGGCCTCAGAGGCGCCGTAACAGAGACTCAGAAACTGATCAAGGAATCAAGCGTAGCCTCCGAAAAGCAGGCCGGTGCACAGCCCATTCTTCCCCCGGGAGAAAACCTGGTGGAAAGGCTCCTCCACGACAGAGCGGCAACAGATCCTGAAACACGCAAATTTTTTGACCAATATCTTGCGGAGATCCTGCGGGATTCCTAAAGTTTATTAGTGTAAAAAGTTGAATTATTCTTAAAAATATTCTATACTTTTTAAGTGATATAAAACTAATCAGCAATCCTCGGAGCGCTTTTTATGAACATTGCAATCGTTGATGACGATCCCACAATCAGAATAAGTCTTCGTCATTTTTTGCATAAATGGCATTCGGAAAATGACCTGCCGCTTGATATGATAGAATACGACGGCGGCGATGAGTTCCTGTCAGATTTTAAGAATCATGAATTCGATATAGTATTCATGGATATCTTCATGGACAGGAAAAACGGCATTGATACTGCCATGGAAATGCGAAGAACCGACAAAAATATAGTGCTGGTCTTTCTCACCTCTTCCACCGATCATATGCCGGATGCTTTTTCGGTACATGCCTTCGGTTATCTGATCAAACCTCTTTTCCCGGACAAGCTGTATCAGGTGATGAACGACATCCGTTCCATCCTTTCTCCTGAGGAGGAGCCCTATCTGACAGTCACTACAGGAAAGCTTGAATTATCCATAAACTATTCTGAAATTCTTTACATAAACTCGGATTCAAACTACTGTATCATCCACTGTCCGGAACCCACTAAGTGCAGAGGACCTTTTTCCACCCTGTGTGAGCCCCTTGCGGAGCACGAAGATTTCTGCATGATAAACCGCGGTATCATAGTCAATATGGCCCATGTAAAGAGTTGTGATTCCACCTGCGTAGTGCTTGACAACGGAGATAACCTTCCGGTGAACACAAAAAAATCCGCTGCTATAAAGCAACGGATCACAGCATATATGTTTAATCACAGATGACGGCAGAGCCGGAAGTTTAAGCTTCCTCCTCTGCCTCTATTCTTTTATTGTTTTCCATGATAGCAAAAGCGATATTGTTTGCGTGGTCTCCCACTCTCTCAAGTCCTGATACAATATCCGAGAAGATCATGCCTGCTTCCGGTGTACATAATCCCTTTGCAAGTCTTTCCACGTGGTTCTGCTGGAGTTCCTTTTCCTTTGCATCTATCTTTCTCTCAAGCTCGATAATATCCTTTGTGTGGGTCTCATCTCCCTTGACGAACATTTCAATGGCATACTGAATATTGGTATTTACCATATCCAGCATCTCTCCCAGCTCGTGTTGAGCCTCCTTTGAGATCTGGGCTCCGTTTTCCTTTCTCATGACAGCGGCATCCGCAATGTTCTCCGCATGGTCTCCGATCCTCTCGATATCGTTTACCACATGGAAAAGAGCACCGATGCTCTTCAAGTCTTCGATGGGAAGGGTAGTCTGGTTTATCTTTACCAGATAATTGGTAATGGCATGGTTCAGATAATCAATATTCTTTTCAACCTCATATACCTCATCGATATCTTCCTGATCCAGTGTAATGAGGGCATTCATGGCACGGTTAAGGTTCTCGCTGGCAAGGGATGCCATACGGTCAAGCTCCTTTACAACTTCTACGATAGCTGTAGCGGGGTTAAACACAACCTTTTCGCCGATGAACTTAAGCTGTCCGGTAGCACGGTATCCAACCTTTTTGTCCTCGCCGCGAACACAGGCGCATGAAAGCTTTACGATGGGCTTTAAGAACGGGAACAGCACAATAACCTGGAATACCTTTATAAGGGTATGTGCGTTTGCAACAAATCTTCCGTTATCATTATTTGATATGGCCATGAGTCCCCTGACAATAGGATCCATATCCATGTTTGCGTTCTTTGCTATGAGACTGCTTATAGCCAATATGATATATATGACCACAGTTCCTATCACATTAAACCAGAAGTGTATGAGCGCCGCTCTCTTTGCATCCTTTTTACCGGAGAGTGATGCCAGGAGCGCCGTAGCGGTGGCACCGATATTACATCCGAGGATGATATAGAGAATGATATGTACCTCCAGGAGATTCTGCTGAGCCATCAACAGTGCGATGCTGACGGTAACCGAGGAGCTCTGGATAACCGCTGTAAGAGCAGTACCTATAAGAGTTGCGACAAAGGGATTTCTCAAAGAGCTCAAGGTATCTACGACATAGGGGTTTTCCTTGAGAACACCCATGGCGTTTTTCATAGTCTCAAGGCCTACAAACAAAATACCGAAGCCGACTATTATCTCACCCACCTGTTTAACTTGTTCTTTCTTGGAAAACATTACGACCAGCACACCGGCGAGAAGAATTACGGGTGCCACTGCTGAAAAATTAAAGGAAACAAGCTGTGAGGTGATGGTGGTACCGATATTGGCACCAAAGATCACGCCCGCGGCCTGATATAGATTCATAAGACCTGCGTTTACAAAGCTGACCACCATGGCTGTACATGCGGATGATGACTGGATAGCAGCTGTAAAAAATATACCGACCAGCATTCCGGTAAATCGGTTAGTGGTCAATTTTTCAAGTATACGTCTGAGTTTTGCGCCGGCTGCTTTTTCAATCGCGACGCTCATGAGTTTCATTCCGAACAGAAATAGCCCGAGACCTCCGGCCATAGAAATGATGGTGCTTGCGTTCATTCTTTTCCCTTTTCCGATCTGTTTTTCGACCCGGCCTTTTTCACCGGACAGATCTCATCACAATAAATTTTTTCTTACCGTAATAATTTTACCGAATACAAGCCATATTATTCAAGTGGAAATTTTTACAAGTATTTACTAAATTAATCCATAGTGTTTAAGCGCATTGTACAGACCATCGTCCTGCAATCTGTCTGTAATGAATTCACTCACGGCCATGGCGGCGGGCATTCCTCCTCCCATGCATATACCATGTCCCACAAACCGGAGCATATCAACGTCATTATTGCTGTCTCCGATGGCGTAGGTATCATCTATCTCTATTCCCAGTTTATTGCAAACAAATCCGATACCGTCCGCCTTGGATGAATTCTTCGGAACAAACTCATATACCATACCATCATGATTGATGGGGTCAACAAAATCGAAAAGCTCTTTCTTTATTGTAGCATAATCCGTGTCAGGAAATACATCTGCGGAAAATTTATTTATCAATTCCTTTCCATCGTATTCCGTGGTGAGCCTGGCCCTGTCTCCCAGCTTTTCAAAGAGGTAGTCGACATATGGATCCTTTTCGAATCCATCGGGAGAAATGTAGTGAAAAAAAGGTCCCTCCAGAACTATGGGCATATTGCATCTGTCTGCTACATCTATGATAAGCTTAACCTGCTCCGGAGTCAGAGTATTCTGAAAGACCACCTCTTCTCCTATCTCCACATAGTTTCCGCAGGCTGCAACGATCCCGTCGAATCCGATGCCAAGGAGGTTTTCATCCAGTATATTGCTCTTGGCTCTTCCGCTGTTGATAAAAGCGAGATGTCCGTTTGCTCTGAGTCTTCTTATCCCGTCTATGGCGCTCTGAGGGATGCGCATTTTGTTGTCCCATATGGTTCCGTCTATATCAAAAAATACAGCCTTCATAGAAACATTTTCTCGGGAGCAAAGATGTCTCCCGTTTTCTCCCTCTTATATATTCCTGCAAAGGACCCGTCAGGCCTGTATACTCTGACGCATCCTTGCACATTTATTGCATTTTGGTTTACATAATCTGTTCTTGATAGTTTATTTCCGTTTTCAAGCTTCTTAATCCCGTCCCCGCACACTGTCAGTTTTGGGTAATCGGGAAACAGTCCGTCCACAGGTGAAACGGCCTGTGAAAGTCTCCCCTCGTCCTTAAGCTGCTGAAGTTCCTGAAGGGTCAGGGTATCTTTCTTTTCAAATATACCGACTCTGGTGCGTTCCAGTGTCTTCATGGCACCGCCGCAGCCAAGCTTTGATCCGATATCATTGCAGAGTGTCCTGATGTATGTTCCTTTCGAGCAGTGGACTCTAAAAGTGACAAGAGGAAGCTCAATGCTTATGATCTCTATCTCGTGTATGGTAACGGGTCTTGGCTTTCTTTCGACCTCCACGCCTTTTCTGGCCAGGTCGCAGAGCTTTTGTCCGTTTACTTTAAGAGCTGAGTACATGGGAGGTATCTGCATGATGTCTCCCACAAATGACATGATTGTTTCTGTTACCTTGTCTTCCGTAATGCCCTCGGTGCTCTTCTCTTCCAGTATCTCGCCTGTGGTATCCTGGGTATCGGTTTTGATACCAAGCTGTAAGGTGGCGATATACTCTTTATCATGGTCCATAAGGAGTTCGACAACTTTTGTTGCATTTCCCAGGCATATGGGCAGAACCCCGGTAGCTTCGGGATCAAGGGTTCCGGTATGTCCGATCTTGCGCATGCCAAAGATGCCCCTGAGCTTTGCTACCACATCAAAGGAGGTAAAGCCGGCGTCCTTGTAGACGTTTACTATTCCGTTGTAACTGTTCTTATCATTCATATTATATTCTTGATATCATTTTCTTCCTGGTGACGGGGCGAGTGCACGCATTCATTTTATTCTCACTGGACGCTCCGCTACTAAGCTCGAAGTCCTTTGCTCAGGGCAAAATCGGTCGCCTCAAACTCGCAACGCTCGCACTATAT
>CACXGM010000174.1 GCA_902767075.1 uncultured Lachnospiraceae bacterium | reverse complement strand
CGACAGGGGCTTTGCAGCTGGAGAAGCTATCCGGTGCGATCCGTTAATCGCAAACTTAAATATAAACGCTGACGAAAATCAGTACGCTCTTGCAGCCTAAGCTGTAGGAGGCTGTCGCTTTAGCGGCCCGTCTGTCCCCGTGCACTCACACGCGGGGGTACAGGCGTCAAACATGTGAGAAACGACGTGCGCTAAGCTTTGCACGCACGGGCGTATCATGAAGCTACTTACTTATAAGGTTTGTCCTTGGACCTTTTAAGTAAGGAAACGGAGCGATCCAAAACCAATGACTATGATAGTAGAAGTACAGGGAATGGGTCTTTGGACACGGGTTCGACTCCCGTCTACTCCACTTTCACCCCAATAAAAAACCGTAAATCCGATTCAAAGGATTTACGGTTTTTGTTATTACTCTTTTGTTAATCTGATCTTTCTAAGGCTTATCACCCTGATCAGGATTCATACTCAATGAACGATAAGACTCTTACCTGTCATCTCTGCAGGCTGTTCCTCTCCCATAACCTCGATGAGGGTGGGGATGATATCTGCAAGACATCCGCCTTCACGAAGTTTCACATCACCTGCTCCGACGAGAATGAAAGGAACAGGATTGGTGGTATGAGCGGTCCAGGGCTCTCCTGTCTCATAATCGATGAGCTGCTCGCAGTTACCGTGATCGGCACAGATAAAGAGCGCTCCGCCTACTTCGTTAACAAAGTTTACAACCTCACCAACGCACTTATCGATGGTCTCTACAGCTTCGATGGCTGCTGAAAGAACTCCGGTGTGACCTACCATATCGGGGTTAGCGAAGTTACAGATGATCACGTCATAGTAAGGCTCGCCGTTCTCATCCTTCTTTGTGATCGCCTCAGAAAGCTTATCACATACGGTATAAGCGCTCATACGGGGCTTCTTGTCATAGGTGGGTACATACTTGGGAGAATCTACCAGTATACGATCCTCTCCTGCATTGGGTGTCTCCACACCGCCGTTAAAGAAGAAGGTTACGTGTGCATACTTCTCGGTCTCGGCGATACGCGCCTGGCGCTTACCCTTAGCTGCAAGCCACTCACCGAAAGTATTGGTAACCTCAACCTTGTGGAATGCAACATCATGATTGGGAATAGTGGGATCGTACTCGGAGAAGCAAACGTAAACTACATCCTTTCTGGGTCCTCTGTCAAACTTATCAAAATCATCATCGCAGAAGCAATGAGTGATCTCACGTGCTCTGTCGGGGCGGAAATTAAAGAATATAATGGAATCTCCGTCCTGTACGGTTGCTATGGGAGCTCCGTTTTCCTTTACAACAAAGGGTACAACAAACTCATCATTTACACCGTTGTCATAGGAAGCCTGGATTCCTGCGGGAGCACTCTCGGCTTCATTTCCAATGCCCTTTGTCAGGCAGTCATAGGCCTTCTCCACTCTGTCGTAGTTATTATCTCTGTCCATTGCATAGTAACGTCCGGATACGGATGCGATCTTACCGACACCGATCTTTTTCATCTCAGCTTCAAGATCCTCTGCAAATCCCTTTGCTGACTGAGGCGGAGTATCTCTTCCGTCTAAGAAGCAGTGAACATATACTTTCTCAAGTCCCTCTCTCTTAGCCATTTCAAGCAGTCCGTAGAGATGTGTATTGTGGCTGTGAACACCGCCGTCGGAAAGAAGTCCGTACATATGAAGGGATGAATTCTTATCCTTGCAGTTCTGCATAGCCTTCTTAAGGGCAGGGTTCTCAAAGAAAGTTCCGTCCTGGATCTCCTTGGTGATCCTGGTAAGCTCCTGGTATACGATACGTCCCGCACCCATGTTAAGGTGTCCTACCTCGGAGTTACCCATCTGTCCATCGGGAAGACCTACTGCCATTCCGCTTGCATTACCCTTTACAAAGGGATAATTCTTCATCAGCCCCTCTACAACGGGAGTCTTTGCCTGGGCTACTGCATTGCCTTCTGTCTTGTCGTTTAATCCATATCCATCCAGGATAAGTAATACAACAGGTTTCTTGCTCATCTTATAAATCCTTTCTTAACTGAAAATAACCTTAGTTGTTCTCATTTATATAGAGCTGAACACGGCTCTGGATGATCGCACATACATCGGAAGCGGATTTCTGTCCGGCGAAGCATGCGGAACACTCCTCCTCAATTATAGACATAATCTGCTCATTATTGTAGCCCCTCTTTGAGCAGGAAGTGATTACATTTCTCAAATAGTCTACATCTTCCTGAGTCATAACGGGAATGATCTTCTCAACACCGTCTACATAGTATGAATTATCATAGTAATTCTTGATGCCGTTCTCATCTTCCCAGTAAGGTCTTTCCATTCCCTTCGCAAGCCAGTTGTCAAATGAGCTCTCCAGAACAGGGATGGAATATGTCATGCTGTCCTGATATTCCGGAGTAAGATAGAATCTTGCAAATTCCCATGCTCCATCGATATTTGAACCGTTGGTCAGAGCAAAAGTATTACCTGCACTGTTGATGATGCCGGGCTGATTCTCTTTGGTCGGGAATCCTATGATGGTGCCATCTCCGTAGTACATATTATACTTCTGTGTCTGATAGGTATTTACATCAGAAAGGTACAGCTGGCTGAATATGATCTTGCCGCTTCTGAAATTATCATAATAATCCGCATAGAAATCATCATCATAATTTGCCTCTTCGGGAAGAGTTGCGGCATACTCGATAAGCTTTACAAATTCAGGGCTGTCAAACTGACACTTCTTTGTAGCGGGATCGATAAACTCACATCCGTCATAGTTCATGACCTGATTAAGGAACTGTGCCTTGGTGGTATATTCGTAAGGCATAGAACCTGCAGGAGCATTCTTGCAAAGCTCGATAAACTCATCTACTGTGAGCTGAGTCTTACCACCGGCCATCTTGGATGATATCATAAAGGTATTGTAGTTAAATGTGGGAACCACTAAGTAGTGTTTTCCGCTTATGGCATATGCATCAAAAACATTCTGAAGGTATGAATACTGACCAAGTTCGGGATCCTTCTGGATCAGACTGTCGATATCCGCAAGAAGTCCCTTCTTTGCGAAACTGTCATAATCGATTCCGGCATTGGGATCCATAAAGAGTATCGCAGGTACCTTTCCTGCCAGGATATCATTGTTCAGCTTGGTATAGCCTGCCATCCAGTCATCCTGGGAAGCATACTGTGAATAATCTTCCACTACGATCCTGTAGGTGTCACTTGTTTTATTAAAGTCAACAACTCTCTTTCTGACATCCGATGCAAGATAGTAAACCGCCATGGAGATGATCTTCTTGTCAGGGATGGTAGAAGGATCTACATAGGTGAACAGTGCGATCTCTGAATTATAGGAATCGATATTGCTGTACGCACCAATGAAATGATCCTTATCCAGGAATACGAAATCATCAACATTATAACCGTTAAGATCGGAGTTGATGGGATCGAACAGCTTGGTGCTCTCGGTATCACCGATATTGAATTTATATATACCCTGATTGCTGCTGTAAATAAAATCAGAGTCAAAGCCGGGCTGAATCTTTGAATAACCGCCGGTGAAAAGGGCAGAGGGAACAACTGCCTCTTCTCCGAGATTTCCGCTATTCAGATCATAGAAGGCAGCCTTCTGCATATACTGATCATCATAATAGAAAGCCACAAATCTTCCGTCACGCAAAGGGAAAACAGTATTAAGATTAACTGTTGCGGCAATCTCGTTTTTACCGGTGATCTTACCGTTTTTATCAATACATAAAATGGCCTTGATCTCCTTGCCGCCGGAAGTATTTCCGTTGGCGATGATATAGTAATTATCATTTGCTACAAAGCCATTTGAAAGATAAAGATAATCGGCCTTCATTTCTGCGCTGATGTCTGCGGACCAAATGAACTTACCATCGGTATTCCATGCACAGAGAAGACTCTTATCATTGCCGACATAATTGCCGGATGCATCATAGTAGCTGCTGCTGAAATTACAGGTTCCGACGATCATATCGGATACAGCCTTAAAGGATCCGTAGTAAAAATACTCATAATAATCCTCGGTATCAGGGTGCTCTGATAAGCCGGTAAGATCAGGTT
>CACXGM010000173.1 GCA_902767075.1 uncultured Lachnospiraceae bacterium | reverse complement strand
GATTTTCATAATTACAGTATAGTGCCTGTTCATTTATTGGCGGCCAGACTGGCTCTTTCGGAGACGAATCCCAAGTTAAAGGAAAAGCTCCTTGAAGGCTCAAGGATCATGGAATTTCTCAGCACGCTGAGCAATACAGTCAGCAAGTACGGACTGTTGCTTAAGTCGCAGACCATATACAATTCTGCGGCATTTCATATTAAGCAGCAGATCGACGAGACAAAAAACCAGATCGCTTCCATAGAGGCTTTGAAAAAAGAGATTGCAAAGAATTGTGACAGGGGCTTTGCTCAGATTGACAGCTACGGCTCAAAGATGAGAAACGAGCTCATTGATAATTTTAATTCTGTTTTTGAATCCTTTGCTTCGGAGGAGGTAAGGGAATTTGCAAATGATAATTTCTCTTCCAGAAAGAAAGATATCAAAGGCGAGTGGAACGCTTTTGTTAAGAACTCCGGAATAGAGGAAAGACTCAAGCAATCCTACGAAAAGGTCTGGGAGCAGTACACCTCGAAGGTGGAGGATGTTCTTTCGGATATTGAGGAAGATATTAATTTCAGCATTGACTTTGGCGAACTGTCAAAAGTTAAGCTGGGAGCGGTATTTGACGTAAAGACACTTCTCAGTTCCATCGGAGCGGCAGCAGGTATTGTGGGGCTCTTCTTTGTGGCCACACCTGTTGGCTGGGTGCTCCTTGGTGTCAGCGCTGTGATGGAAGTGGCGGGCATATTTGTAAAGTCAAAGAAAAAGCAGATAGAGGAATCGCAATTAAAGCTATACGACAGTCTGATGCTGGACCTTGAGGACATCAGGCGAAAGAATCTGGAAAAGATCCTGACAGAATATGATTCTTCCAGAAACAGGATCCTGGAAAAGACAAAGAGCTATTATGACGTGATCGAAAAGAGCCTTGGCAGGATACTGGGAAAGTTGAACGAACTGTTGAGCGCCCAGGAGAGAGCGCTGGATGAGATAAACAGAGCATATGCTGTGAGAATAGCCGGATTCATGACCGGTTCACCGGAATATGATATTTCAAACAAAGCCGTCCTGGACAGGATCGGGGTGGAAAGAGAATTCGGGAAGAAGCTTATCATAAAGGATCCGGGGCTTTTCATTCAGCCCGCAAGAGTTCTTCCGGGCGAGATAAGTACATATCTGCAGGAACAGATCGAGATAGAAACAGGCAGGGAGTAGATGAGGTTTTTTATGGAGAATCAGCTTTTATTTTACACACTTTCACAGAAAGAAGCGGACGTAGAAAACAGGCTTAAGGAGCTGGCTGCAGTAAGGTTTGCCGATATCATAAAGGAGACTGAAGAAAAGCTTGATGAAGCAAAAAAAGAGAGCAGATTAAAGCTTGCTTTTGTCGGTCAGCATAATGCCGGAAAGTCCACTATCATTTCTGCGCTTACAAATGACAATTCGATCAGGATAAGCAGCAATGTTGAAACGGATTCCACCTCTGCGTATGAGTGGGGAGATGTGATCCTCTATGATACTCCGGGGCTTTTTGCGGGGGTAAAGACATCTCATGATGAAGAGGCTTACAGGGCCATAGAGGAATCGGACATAATAGTTTTCTGTATCACGTCCTCCCTTTTTGATGATCTTCTGATAGAAGACTTTGTGAACCTTGCATACAATAGAGCCTATAAGAACAAGATCATCCTGGCGGTGAATAAAATGTCTCAGGAGGATGGGGATTTTGAGGCCCTTACCGAGAATTACCGAAAGACTCTTCGAAAGACTTTTGAGGGGCAGGGGGGAGATATGGATGACTTCCCCACTGTTTTTATAGATGCAAAGGATTATCGGGAGGGCATATCGGAGGCGGATGAGGAACTGGTCTCCTTAAGTAATTTTGAGAGCTTTATTGAGCTTTTGAACGAGAGGATCAGCGCAGGCGGTCTGATGCCGAAACTTGTCACAAGATGCAATATACTTACCGATGCCATAGCGCTTATCTTAAGTAAATGCGGAAGTGAGACGGACAGAAGCTTTTTTACCGTGCTGTCGAGACTTGAGAGAACCATCCGTGGCTACAAACGGGATATGCGTTATATGATGCTCAACAAAGAAAGCGCCCTCAGGGCAAAGATCATGGAAATCGGAAATGATCTGACCATGCTGATCGGAGCAAGAGAGATAAACGATGACGACACCGAGGCCGTTAACATCAAGATCAAGAAGGCTACGGAGGATGCCATAGACGATATAGAAAAAGAACTCTCCGAAGTCAATAAGGATCTCATTGAAGAGATGGGAGATGTGTTATCCACTGATATGGCTATATATGTTTTTGAAGACATAAACAGTGAAAAATATGTATCTGATTCTCTGTCTGCGGTCGGATTTAACGATTTCATAAAAAAGTACGGCGCCTACGAGAAGATGGTCAAAAACGGCGGTGAAGCATTTTCCAGGATCGCATTTCCCGGAGGGGTGCCGGATTCAAACGAGCTGGCACTTAAGAGCGGAGCGACTCTTTCACAGGCTGTGATCCAGATGGGGTATTATTTTGGAAAGAGTTTTAAGCCCGTGGAATTGGCAGGATCAGCCGGAAAGATCGCAAAGATCGGAAAAGTGGTGGGCCCTGTGATGGCGGCGGTGGATGTGGCTCTGGTCATAGCGGACAAGGCGATCGAAGAGGGAAAGATCCGGGAGATCAGGGAGGCAAAGAAAAGGTGCTTTAACGCCGTATCCTCTGTGGCCTCCGATATCATAAAGGAACTGGAAAAGCAGTACTTTCTCATGGAGAGCGAGGTCTTTGATTCAAAGATAGGCGAGGTGTCCGAGATCAAGAGCAATATGATAAAAGAGAGCGAAAACACAGAGGATATTTCGCAGAAGCTTAAAGAGATGGATGCTCTGTTAAAGGGAATTCTGACGGAGGCTTTTGTTTAGGCTTTATTTGGAAACTTTTTGGAGAATTATGAATCGGTATTTCGCAATTAATACCCTTTATGATATACTTTAATCCGGTTAATATATTATCAGCGTAAACAAGCGCGATAGTATATGAAAGAGAGGAAAGAATTATGGACAACAATAACATTTATGCAAACGTAACACCCACACCCGTACAGGATCAGAATCAGGGCTCACAGGCAACAGACGGGCAGACAGTTTATCAACAGTCTGTTTACCAGCAGCCTGCGGGTCAGCAGCAGACATCCCAGCAGACGGTATATCAGCAGCCCGTATACCAGCAGGCTACTTATCAGCAGCCGGTGTATACATCAAATTCCAGAGAGGTTAAGTGCCCGGGTAAAGAGATCACCGGAATGGTCCTGGGAATCAACGCTCTTGTATGGAGTATCTTTGGACTTTTCTTTGGATGGATACCCTTGTATGGAATGATCTTTGGAATTGTATACGGTATCATCGGTATTGGCTGCGGTATAGCCACTAACATCATTCACAATAAGGTATTGGAGCAGGCTACCGTTATCACTAACAAGATCCGCAACGGAAAGAAAATGGCTACCGCAGGTATCATCGTCGGAGCTGTCGCCATGGGTCTATCCATCATTATCGGAATCGTCTGTATCGTTGCAGGAGTCGGAGCTATTTCCAAATACGGAAGCTCATACAGCAGATATTTTTAATGTGATCAAGGAGCCCATATGGGAAGCTTTTTAAGTTCGGCAGGTATCGTGCCGATCATCATATTTGTCATTT
>CACXGM010000172.1 GCA_902767075.1 uncultured Lachnospiraceae bacterium | reverse complement strand
ACTTTCAAGGATCGCCTGGACCCTTCTGTGTCTGTCATTCTTAGGCTCTGTACCTTTTCTGAATTTGATCCTTTTGTATGTTTCGCATGTACTTTTGAGCCTCATAAGAGAGCGGCGAAGTTCCATTTTACCGCCTTCTTTATCCTTGTTCCGAGATAACTGCTTTACCTCCAGTAGCTGTCTTTTAACAAGTTTCAGAGCATAACTGTTTGACCACTTTATGGTGGGAGCAAAATTATCCGCATCATCCAGGATCTTTTCCAAAGGAGTCATATTCAGAAGGGGATTTGCCTTTTCTTCAAAGCCTTCCTCCTTTGCTACCTTTTGTTTGAGGAGCGGATCTGCCATGGTATTCTTTTCTGCCGAAACCTGTTCATTCTTAATCGCCGCCGCAGTCTTTGAAGCATTTGTCTGTTTTTCCTGCTCGGTCATCTGCTTATGAAGCTGCTCCTGCTTGTCAAGACGCTCCTTCAGCACATCTTCCGAGACGGATCCTGCAGTATTTATAACTTTGCTGTCTTTTAACAGTTCTTTATTCTTTTCCGCAAATTCCATAGGCTCTATCCTCTTAAAACACCATGTCTGACTCTTACCGGATGTACATCATCAAAAAGAAGCGAAACCAAAGTCCTGCTCTCCCCGCTTGTGCAGGAAATATAAATCCTGTCCGTGGGTTCCAAAACTTTTCTGCAAAGATAAAGGCTTCCGCTCACAAGCTTTGCCGCAGATTCAACCCTCATTCGTTCCATCTCCAGCAAAACGGGCATCAATACATTTCTGCCGGATCTGACTATCAATAACAGCGCATCTATCTTTCCTGCAGGATCCTGGTGTACGCAACTGATATCAAGCTCTGTTTTAGGGATGTTTTCCCTGTAGATCTTTATTGCTTCCTTCCTATCGGATTTTTCCAAAAAGTCGATAACAAGTTCTTCATTAACATCGGACAGACTGCTTATACCGGGTAAAAGTCTGATGCTTCCCACATTAAACATTTCTTCCAATTCTTTTGGTGAAACCATCAGTTCATAAGAAACATTTTTTTCAAACCGAAACCCCAAACGGCTGAAGTATGACTGGATAAAGTCACAGTTCTCCTCCTCCGGCAGATCCGCATACATCACTTTAATCTCTTTGTTTTCAAGGCGCCGGAGCATATCTGCTATCAGGCCGTCTCCAACGCCCCTTCTTCTGAATCCCGGAAGCACATATAACCAAAGTATCTTCAATTTGTCCGCTTCGTTTTCAAATATGAGAATACCGGCTTCGCTCCCTTCATCGGAAGCCAAAAGTCCACGGATTCTTTTGTTGTCCACTCTTCCCAATATACGATCAGGTGCCAGAAAGCTATATCTGTTAATGTTATTTTTGATCAAAGAATACTCCAAAGCAGTTTCCCCTTTGAAAAAAAGACCGGCATCCCCTTGAATGCCGGCCTCTTGTATTTTTCATAATACTTAGATTGATTAAATTGTAAAGAAGGAAACAGCCTCTGTCAAGTGCTCATTAATAGCTCTCATCTCTTCTGTCTGAGCCTGTGTATCGGTACATGCACCTGCCACTGTAGAGCAGCTTGCGGATACCTCCTCAGCACTTGCTCCAAGCTCCTCGGAAATAGCACCCAGATCGGTGGTGGAACCGGTGAGTTCATTCTTTATGCTGTCGAGCTCCGCAGCCATCTCGGAAATGGATCCGATACCGGCAACGCTCTCATCAACAGCTCCGGAGAGGATCGAAAACTTGCCCTGAGTCTCTGTGATATAACCTCGCTCTGCCTCGATGATGGACTTAACCTTTTCAGCAACGCTTACTGTCTCACTTGATATCGCGGTAACCTTCTGAACGATATCATTGATCTTTGCAGCATTCTCTGAGCTGCTCTCAGCCAGCTGCTTGATACTCTCGGCAACAACCGCAAATCCACGTCCTGCCTCTCCTGCTCTTGCAGCCTCGATGGATGCATTAAGGGAAAGAAGCTGTGTCTGACTTGCGATATCATCGATCATCTGTACGGACTCGGAAATATTCTTAACAGCATCATTTGTTGCACTGATCTTGTCACTGATCTCGGTTACGGCTCTGACGCTTTCGTTGCTGGAGTTAAGCACTGTCTCCATGTACTCGGATGCTTCGTTGTTTGCAACCATGATCTGATCCGAAGCGTTCTTGAGCACTTCGATATTCTCATTGAGTCTCTCGATATTATCGCCGAGCTGGATAGCCTTCTCAGACATATTCTGTGCAGATTCGGCAACGTTCTGTGAAGTCTCTGCAACCTCACCGACAGCCTCATTGATCTGTGTAACACTTTCAACATTGTGTGCAGTCTTTTCATCAACCTCTACAACCGCAACACTGAGGCTTTCCGCAGAGGTCTTAACAGTTCCCACTGCCTCAAGAAGAGCATCCTTAAGCTGGATAGTTGAGTCGATAAGCGAACGTATCTCCGATACATGGCTCTTAGCGTGAAGATCAACCACCAGATTACCCTTTGAAAGTTCTTCGGAAGTGCCGGCAATCTGCTTTAAGGGCTTTGCCACAAGGTTTGCGACTATAAATGCAATAACCGCAAATACGATAACGATTCCCACAGCAATAGCGATATTTATGCTGATAACCTTGTTCTGTGCGGCTTTGATCGTTGACATAGGTTCACCGGCAAAAGCCATTCCCCATACACTGCCGTCCACATCATAGATGGGCATGTAGAAGACGTAATACTTTGTGCCCAGGATATCAACATTACCCTTTTTTACATTCTGGCCAGCTTTACAGGTCGCCCATATATCAGCATTTGCTTTGGTTCCCACGTTTCTGGATCCGTCTGCGTTACGAAGTGAGGTAATGTACCTTGTATCTCCCTTAAAGATGGTAACCTCTACACCATTGCCTTTAAAGGTGTCGACATAGGCGTCACTGTCTTCATTCTGCGAATCAATTCCGTTGGCAATGTCATAAGCAAAATACTTATTCGCTCCGAGAGCAGCAACCTCCAGTCGTTCATATGCTCCCTCCTCAAGATTGTCCACCAGCTCATTCACGGCTACCAGCGATAGCACGATAGCTCCAATGATAAGTGGAACAAGTGCAAATAAAATTTGCATAAAATAGATTGAAATACCGTTTTTCTTTTTCATCTTTGCATCTCCTTTACTACTGAAAAACATCATTAAATTATCTGGAATTTTTAATGATTTAAAGATTGTACCACGATGCAAAGTTAAATAAAACCGATAATCCGGCTTTGTCCCATACCAATATGATATAGATATATAATTATTTGATATAGATGTTTTTTGTATAGCTTCCAAACATATTCAACACAAAAAAGACGCCTCCCATTCCGGGAAGCGCCCTCTTTATTCTATATACAGTCAAATACTTATGTAGGATAAACGATCAAAGTGAGAAGAACGAAACGGCCTCTGCCAAATGCTCATTTATAGCTCTCATTTCCTGGGTGCGCGCCTGAGTATCGGTACATGCACCTGCAACTGTAGAGCAGCTTGCGGATACTTCCTCGGCGCTGGCTCCAAGTTCCTGCGATATAGCTCCCAGATCTGTGGTTGCGCCTGTGAGTTCGTTCTTTATGCTCTCAAGCTCTGCAGCCATCTCAGAAATGGACCCGATACCTGCAACGCTCTCATCAACAGCACCCGAAAGGACAGCAAATTTCCCCTGTGTCTCCGTGATGTATCCTCTCTCAGCCTCGATGATGGTCTTAACCTTCTCGGCTACGCTGACGGTCTCACTGGAAATCGCTGTAACCTTCTGAACGATATCATTGATCTTTGCGGCATTCTCTGAACTGCTCTCTGCCAGCTGCTTGATGCTCTCGGCAACAACAGCAAATCCGCGTCCTGCCTCTCCGGCTCTTGCAGCCTCAATGGATGCGTTAAGTGAAAGGAGCTGTGTCTGGCTGGCGATATCATCGATCATCTGTACGGACTCCGAGATATCCTTGACAGCATCATTTGTCGCACTGATCTTTTCGCTTATCTCAGTAACTGCCTTTACGCTTTCATCACTGGACTTAAGCACTGTCTCCATATACTCGGAAGCTTCATTGTTTGCAACCATGATCTCATCGGAAGCACCTTTAAGCACTTCAATGCTCTCATTCATACGTTCCACATTATCACCGAGCTGAATAGCCTTCTCGGACATATCCTGAGCAGACTGTGCAACGCTCTGGGAGGTCTCTGCAACCTCTCCGACAGCTTCATTGATCTGGGTGACACTTTCCACATTGTTAGTGGTCTTATCATCGACCTCCACTACAGCGGTTCCCAGGCTGTCGGCAGATTCCTTTACGGTACCTACCGCATTTCTCAGGGCACCCTTCAGATCTAATGTTGAAGCTATTAGAGACTTGATCTCAGCCACATGGCTCTTTGCGTAAAGCTCTGTGGTAAGATTTCCCTTTGAAAGACCCTCTGTTGCAACTGCAAGCTGTTTGATAGGAGTAGCAACAAGTCCGGCTACAAGGATCGCGACTATCGCAAAAACAATGATAGTGCCTGCTGCGATGGCGATATTGATCAAGACATTCTTGTTCTCAGCGGCATAAACCTTTGCCACCTCTTCACCTGCAAAGGACATTCCCCAGATATTGCCATCCCCGTCATAAATAGGCATATAGAATACGTAATATCCCTTATCGCCGATGACAACACCCTTCTTTTCTACGTTTTCACCCTTTTGACATGCTGCCCAGATCTCAGGTGCTGACTTTGTTCCGATATTTCTGGTACCGTCAGCATTTCTGAGGGATGTAATATATCTTTCATCCTGCTTAAAGATAGTCAGTTCAATATTCTGTTCCTTGAAACCGTCCACGTATTCAAAGCTGGTATCATCCTGTGAAATGATACCGTTCTCTATATCATATCCGAAATACTCGCCGGCTCCCATGCACGCTACTTCCAGTTTCTCATATACACTGCCTTCCAGATTTAAATTCAATTCATACACTGATACGGCAGTAAGTACAACAGCTCCCACAAAAAGCGGGATCAATGCAAAAAGCACTTGCATCAGATAGATTGAAATTCCGTTTCTTTTTTTCATGTTTAAGTCTCCTTCTTCCTACATATGGTATCTTTTATTTAGCATTCCGTATGGAAATAATGCTCTGTTTTATCATCGCCTGCCGATCACTTGCTTGACACTGCGGCTTCATTGATATATCATTCCCGATATAACAAATTCTTATCGAAGTGGCCGGAGGTATACTAAAAATATATGTCAGTTTCTAATGAATACTATAAGGTTTTCTATTATGTGGCACGCTATAAAAGCTTTAGCAAAGCAGCAAAGGCGCTGCTGAGCAGTCAACCCAACATAACCCGTATCATCGGTAATCTGGAAAGTGAACTGGGCTGCAAGCTTTTCGAAAGGACTAATCAAGGCGCTGTGCTGACTCCCGCGGGAGAAAACCTGTATAAATACGCCGAAGCTGCCCAAAAGGCTCTTGAGGCCGGTGAAACAATGGTCCGCAGATTCAGGGATCAGCCTATCAGAGAAGTTTCCTTCGGCATATCCGCAGGTATTTCCGACTCCAAAATCCGCCTTGGGATTCTCCCGGGTATAAATGCTTTTGCTTCGGCAAATCCTGATGTTCATCTTAAGATGATCACCAGAAGTACACCTAATCTTATCGAAATGATATCTGACGGTTCTCTTAATCTGGCGATCGTAAATACATTAAAAAGGGATAAGCTCCCCGGCACGAGATATACCATTTCATGCTTTAAAGACATCTTAGTCGCCGGTAATAAATACCGCCCCATATTTGAGGGAAAGACGGTAAACTTAAGCGATATATTCAATTACCCCACGATTTCTTTAATGCAGGGAAGTGAAACCTTTACGGTTCACAGCAATCTGCTTGCAAATATAGGTATAACTTTCAATCCGACGATCGAAGTCCCCTCAATGATGCACGCAAAAGTATTTGCAGAAAACAACCTTGGTATTGCTTGTATTGATTCAGATTATGCTCTTCCCTCTATCCGGGAAGGCAAACTGTTCGAAATAACAGTGAATGACGTTTTCCCCGAAAGGACTGTATCCCTCATAAAAAACGAAAAAGAAAAAAATACTGCTGCAGATGCACTTGAAGCCTCGATAATATCCGAGGTTGAACGTGCAAAAAAAGAATAATTGCACTGTGGGCTTGCAAGAGCCCACAGTTTTATTTTTTTATTTTTCGGTATAATCGACAAAGGAAATGTTCAGGTTCACAAAGCCGGTGATACCGTCAACCGTTCCCTTGCTATTATATTGCCAAATGGAAAACTTATACGGATAATCGGGGAGGTCCTCCTCCTGGGCCAGCCAGAAATCATAGGCTGTAAGTTTGGACATCTCGATCTCTTTAATAAGCCATTCCTTATCACCGTATATGCATCCCGTATATCCCTGACCGTTTATATAGTCAAGGAAAGTCTTTGCGATCTCCGTTCTCTCATTCGATGAAAGAGTTTCGATCCTGGCGGTATCCCCGTCCACAAATCCCATATCAAAGGCTATGGGATAATCAATCTTGTATTCTCCCAGCGCCTCGATAACTGTCTGTGCTTCCTCCGTGGCTTCCTCGACATTTACCGCCTGCGAAGAAAAATACACTCCCACTTTGAGGCCCGCGTCTGTAGCACGTTTCAGATTGTCATAGAAATAATCATCTATGGTTATCTGTCCCGTACCGTACCCTCTGGCACCCACTCTAATCATAACAAAATCTATACCGTCTTTTCTTACCTTGTTAAAGTCGATATAGTCCTGATACTTTGAGATATCGGCTCCCAGATAGGATACTTTCTTGCCGTCGATATAATACTCCATCCTGTCATCCTTGCAGACAAGATTGGTATAATCGTAATCGTTCTTCGGAAGATATGAGGATATTGTAACCCATTCTTCCGATCCGTCCCTTAAAATGACCTTTGTATGTTTGCCATCCTTGGAAGGATCCTTTTCGTCCTCGTTTTCGCTGTTTTCTGTGCCCTCTGTGTCGGATCCGGGTTTGGTATTACCGTTCTCTTTATCGGAGCCGGTTACGCCTACCACGCTGCCGTCTGCATTCTCCACAGGCTTATCCATCTCCGGAGGATATAAATCCCAGAAATCAAGTTCATCCGGTGATGTGATCCCCATATCGGAAACCGGATCATCTTCTATGACAGGTGAATTGTCTAAAGAAGTGCCGGCAGTTCCATCCGAAACCGGGTTTTGAGCGTTCTCCGTATTCGTTGTGGTGCTCTGATCGATCTTTGAAAGATCGGTATGAAGATTCTTCTTTTTGACCGCAGGGACGATGGCAATGGCAAGCACCAGCAACAGTACTGCAGCCGAACCCGCGGCTACAGCACCGAGCTGAGGATTTATCTTATTGTCATTTCCGCCTAGTTTCATAACCTGTCACTACATCCCAATGATCTTTTTCGGACATTTCTCTGCGCAGACACCACAGCCCACACATTTTTCCTGATCGATGACCGCATGATTGTCAACTACCGTGATCGCACCATTAGGGCAATTTCTAAAGCAGATCCCACATCCGATACATCCGACGGAGCATGCCTTCATTGTAACGGGGCCCTTGTCCTTTGAGCTACATCCCACAGCATATTTTGCATCATAGGGGATGAGTGAGATAAGATGCTTCGGGCAGGCGGCAACACATTTACCACATGCCTTACACTTATCTTTATCGACATAAGCAACGCCATTCTTAACCTCTATGGCATCAAAAGGGCAAACCTTTACGCAAGTTCCGAATCCTAAGCATCCGCTGTTGCAGCTCTTGGGTCCTCCGTTCGGAACAAACTCAAGCATACGGCAGTCTTCTGCTCCAACGTATTCATAGTCCGTCTTTGCCTTCTCGCAGTCACCCTTGCAGGCCACAAACGCAACCATTCTCTTTGAATCGGCCGCTTCCACGCCCATGATCTGAGCGATCTTTTTTCCTACGGGATCTCCACCCACAGGGCAGGCATTGACAGGTGCTTCTCCCTTTGCAATAGCGGCTGCAAGTCCCGAACATCCGGGATATCCGCAGCCTCCGCAGTTATTTCCGGGGAGAGCTGAAAGCACCTCCTCCTCTCTGGGATCGGTCTTTACCTTAAACACGATACCTGCCACTCCCAGGAAGAGTCCAACAAATATTCCCACTGCAGCAACGATTCCCGCAGCTATTAAAATACCTGTAAAATTCATATTCCCCCTCCTTTACAGCAGCCCGGAGAAGCCGCAGAATGCTATAGCCATAAGTCCCGCAGTGAGAAGCACGGAGGGCATTCCCTTAAAGTTTTCGGGAATATCATTGTGCTCCATCTTTTCGCGGATACCTGCCAGGATCACAATAGCTATGGTGAATCCAAGCGCAGTGGCAAATCCGTTTACGACTCCGGTTCCGATACCATAATTCTTCTGTACATTGGTAAGTGCTACACCCAGAACAGCGCAGTTGGTGGTAATAAGGGGAAGGTATACACCCAGCGCCTCATAGAGGGAGGGAATGGCCTTCTTTAAAAACATCTCGACAAACTGTACCAGTGCAGCTATTACCAGGATAAATACAATGGTCTGAAGATAAGTGATCTTAAAAGGTATGAGTATGAATTTGTAGATCACGCCTGCAACAGCGCTGGCAAGAGTGATGACAAATATAACCGCTGCACCCATTCCCGCTGCTGTCTTTATCTTCTTTGACACGCCCAGGAAAGGACACAGGCCCAAAAACTGGCTGAGCACTACGTTTGAGACAAGAGAGGATCCCACCAGGAGGATGAACAGATCTCTGACAGTTTTTATATTATTCATTGCTGCTTTCCTCCTTTACTCCGGATTCTTCTTCTTTTGCCTCAGTTTCTTTTACTTCTGATTCTTTTGCTTCAGATTCTTTTGCTTCGTTTATAACGGGATTCTTTTCAGGTGCATCCGCATCATAGAAACGCTTGGTGCATCCCTTGTCACCGCAGGTAGAGCAATCTTCGGTACAGCCTGAGCCCACCTTTGAAACATCCTTGCCCTTTGCGGCAGCTTTTTTCTTGATTGCATTCTGTACGGCGGTAAGGGCAGCCAATACAAAGAATGCTCCGGGTGCCAGCACAAAGATATTGATGGGGGTATATCCCGCAGGCATAATATGGAATCCGAATACATTTCCGGTTCCCAGTATCTCTCTTACCGCTCCGATAAGAGTAAGTGCCACCGAGAATCCCAGTCCCATTCCTATTCCGTCAAAGAGTGAAGGAAGGGGAGGATTGTGGTATGCATAGCTCTCCGCACGTCCCAGAATGATACAGTTTACAACTATCAGCGGAATATACACACCAAGAGCCGTATTCAGCGAAGGAAGATATGCTTCCAGCAAAAGCTGTACCATGGTAACAAAGGAAGCTACGATTACTATAAAAGCAGGTATTCTCACTCTGTTTGGAATAAATTCCCGAAGGAGTGAAATGATCAGGTTTGACAAAGCCAGAACCACCATGGTGGTGAGGCCCATTCCCAGTCCGTTCATGGCAGATGTGGTAACCGCCAATGTAGGACACATACCAAGTGCCAGGACAAATGTGGGATTCTCTTTAAGTAGTCCGTTAAAGAGGCGTTCGGTAATCTTGTTTTCTTTCATGCTTATACCCCTCCTCCCACTTTGTTTTTATAGAGCTCGGTCGCCGCCTGCAGACCGCCGTTCACCGCATTTGTAACAGCCTTGGTGGTGATGGTGGCACCGCTGATGGCATCTATCTCATTATCGTTTACAGCGCCTGTCTTGGTGTAGATAAAATCATTTACGCTCTTGTCCGCAAACTGTGGAACCAGCACTTCCTCAGCCCGCATTCCAAGACCTGCGGTCTCAGATATGGAGAGGATGGACACGCCGATCAAATGGGGCGTATCCTGTGTAGGATCCACTCCGAGGTAGAGAACAATGTCCCCGCCGTAGCCTTCGGAGGATGTGGATTCAAGCACATATCCGGCAAAGGAACCTGCAGAATCTTCCGCTTCATAAACAGTGCCAATGGTTATTCCGCTCTCCGCAAGCGCAGTCTCAAGATTGGAACTTAATGTATACTCAATCTCGTTAAACTTTGCGGCATCCGGCATTACCTCGGCGCAGGCCCTCTGGATAGCCAGCTCCTGCTGTTTCATTCGAGGCTTTAAGGTAAGTTCATAGACAAATCCCAGTAAAAGACCTGCCACGAGAGTGATCAAAAGAAGTGCTCCGGCCTCTTTGATCATTACTTTAAAATCTTTTGATTTTTCAGACATGATCACTTACCTCCTTTCTGCTTAAGCTCGGATCTTTTGAATCCGAAAGGAGTGGGTTTTGTGATCTTCTCAATGAGAGGTACGATCAGGTTTCCGATGATGATGGCATAGGAAACGCCTTCTGCACTCGGTCCGAATATTCTGAAGATACCGGTCATCACACCCAGGAATATTCCATAAATGATCTGTCCCCATCTGGTAATGGGTCTGGTGACGTAATCAGTCGCCATGAAGAAGGCACCCAGCATGATACCGCCGCCGGCAAGCTGTGCGGTGATGTATGCGGGATCGATCCCTCTTCCGCCGAATATGGAGATGAACACTACAAAGGACAGGATGTAGCATCCGGGAATCTTTAAATCTATCACTCCCATAATGATCAGGAAGCATGCACCTATCACGATCGCAATAAGAGAGGTCTCACCAATGGTTCCCGCAGTCTTACCGATGATCATATCGGAAATGTTGACCGCCTCTCCTGCCTTCAGCGCAGCAAGAGGTGTGGCTCCGGTGTAAACATCCGTTGCGAAATTCGTCATAGCACTCGGGAAAGATATCAGCAAAAAACATCTTGCCGCAAGCGCGGGATTCATAAAGTTCTGACCTATACCTCCAAAGAGCATCTTTACCACCAGGATGGCGAATACAGAGCCCAGTGCAGGCATCCACAAGGGAATGCTGACAGGCATATTCAGTGCCAGTAACAGTCCGGTCACAACAGCGGACAGGTCGAATATTGTCTGTTTCTTTTTAAGTATCAGATTAAATAAAAACTCGGTGAGCACTGCGCTGGCAATGCTGACAGCCACTACAAGTACGGCGCGGATACCGAAATTGTAGATACCAAAGCCCGTAGCGGGCATAAGAGCTATGATTACCAGCAGCATGATGCCGCCGGTGGTCGCCTTGGATCTGACGTGAGGATTCGAGGAAACCTTATAGCTTATTTCTTTGTTTTCTGTTTCTGTAGCCATGTTTCCTCCCTCCTATTTCTTTCGCCTGTTGGCGAGTTCTATCTTTCTCATGGATTTAATACTCTGGGTAAGGGGCCTCTTTGCAGGGCAGATAAAGCTGCAGCATCCGCATTCGCAGCACTCCATTCCGCCGTTTTCCACAAAGCCCTTCGAATCAAAATGTTCAGCCATATCTGCCAGTTCATTAGGCATTACGCGTCCGGGACAAACCTGAACGCATCTTCCGCACTTGATGCAGGCGGTAGTCTCAGATGCTGCCACCTCATCATGGGCAAAGGCCAAAAGCGCAGTGGATGTCTTGGTGGTGGGAACATCCAGTCCGAACATGGCGAACCCCATCATGGGACCTCCGCAGATGATCTTTTCAGGCTGTACCTTGAATCCGCCGTCGGCATCCAGCACTTCACGGTAGCTTATGCCGATGGGAACGCTGAAGTTCTTTGGATCCGCCACCGCATCTCCCGTGACTGTGACTATTCTCTCCATAAGAGGCTTTCCGTAGACAACCGCATTGTATATGGCAACAAGGGTGTCCACGTTGTCCACGATACATCCCACATCCGCGGGAAGCATGGTGGAATTTATCTTTCTGCCGGTGGTGGCATGGATCAGCATTCTCTCCGCACCCTGGGGATACTTTGTATACACACCCTTTACGGTGATCCTCTTATCCTCGTGGGTAAGCTTCTTTAAAAGAGCTATGCAATCCGGCTTGTTCTCTTCTATTGCGATGATACCGTGAGCATTGTCAAAAAGCCTCAAAAGTATCTTCATTCCGCCGATGAGCTTTTCGGGCTCCTCCAACATCCTGCGATAGTCACTGGTAAGATAGGGCTCGCACTCGGCGCAGTTTGCAATGACATATGTGATATTGTCGGGGTCCTTTGGAGACAGCTTGACATGAGTGGGGAAGCCTGCGCCTCCCATTCCTACTATACCCGCATCTTTGACAGCATCCAATATCTCCTGCTTGGTGGCAAGATTCCAGTCCATCAGAGGGTTATACTTGACTTCCTCCCCAAGGAAATCATTCTCGATGATAATGCTGTTTACAGAGTCTCCCGTCACAACTCTTCTGGGCTCGATGGCCTTAACCGTACCCGAAACAGATGAAAAAATAGGCGCAGAAACAAAGCCTCCCGCTTCCGCGATCATCTGACCGCGCAGGACTCTGTCGCCGGGTTTAACGATAGGATTTGCCGGGGCACCGATGTGTTGAGACACAGGATAAACAAGCGTAGAACCGGCTTCAAGCCGAGTGATGGGCTTATCCTTAGACAGTTCCTTCCCCTCGAAAGGATGGACACCGCCCGAAAATGTAAATCTAGGCATCTATACTCGCTCCTTCTCAGATTGCATGTGGTAAAAAATGAGCGCAATCATATTGATAATTTTACACTTTTTCTCAAAAAAATACTACTATATTTAGATAATTATGTTATTATACAAGATATAAATTCGGCACTGTTTTTTGAGTATTTTTAAGGACTGTTTTTATGAAGATTTCAAGAGAAACTTTAGAACAATTTGATATAAAATATGACATTACCAGACTGGCCGCACCGGAGGAGCTTTTGTTCCTGGATATAGAGACCACAGGCTTCACCGCCAGAAGTTCATATCTGTACCTTATCGGCTGTGCATATTATGAAGGCGGAAACTGGTGTACCATACAGTGGCTTGCAGAGAATTACGAGCAGGAAGTGGATATTCTGAAGGCTTTCTATGAATTTGCGGTCAATTACAAATATCTTGTACATTTCAACGGAAATCAGTTTGATCTGCCCTATATCACTCAGAAAGTTAAGCAGTACGAGCTGGATTACGATTTTGACCGTTTCGAAGGGATCGATCTGTATAAGAGAGTCAGTCCCTGCAAGGTATTTTTAGGTCTTGCCAACTGTAAGCAAAAGACAATGGAAAAGTATCTGGGGATCGAGCGTGAGGATGCATTTACAGGCGGTGAGCTCATAGGAGTTTATCACGATTACGTAAAGGATCCTTCGGAGTTTGCCAGGAACACTCTTCTGCTTCACAATGAGGATGATCTCAAGGGTATGCTGAGTATCCTGCCCATGCTGGCGTATTTCGATCTCTTCAACAATAGTCTTCACGTAAAGAAGGCTTCCGCAAATAATTACAGGGATTACTCCGGGGAGATCCATCAGGAGCTTGTTCTGGTGGCGGAGCTTCCCATCGAACTTCCGAAGCCTGTTACGGCTTCTGCCTGCGGATGTTATTTCCATGGCGAAGGCAAGGAAGGTTCTCTTCGTATTCCCATCTACAATGAGGAAATGAAGTACTTCTACGCAAACTATCAGGATTATTATTATCTTCCCGAGGAGGATGTAGCTCTGCACAAATCCGTTGCAACCTTCGTAGAAAAGGAGCATCGTACTCAGGCAACGGCAGCAACCTGTTACACCAGAAAGATATCCCGTTATCTTCCTCAGTTTGAGTTACTCTTCGAGCCCATCTTCCGCAGGGAGTATCGTTCTAAAGAGGTGTTCTTTGAACTTACTGATGAACTCAAAAGGGATAGGGCTGCATTTACGGAATATGCGAATCATATTCTGCAGATGATAGGGACGACTTACTAAAGCAAAACAGTTGTCCTAGTGAAATCTTAAGTATGCTGAAGTGTATATGCAACTTAGTGACGGCAGGAAGCGCACTGCACATGTTTCCGGCACCGCCTCTCGGCTAGACCGTCCTCGAAGCAGCGGTACTAGACTCATACTTCGCTAAGGCTCGTATTCGTCAAGTGCCGGCCTCGGACAGCTTGCCGGAAACTGTGCAGTGCGCTTCCTGCCTGTAATGAACCTGATCATTTAGTACAAATAAAAACAGAGGCTCGCGCGTCGGTACCTATTTTCCCGTAAGTAAAGGTTTTAGGGAAAATACGGTGCCGAGGTGCGAGCCTCGTCACTTATGTGGTAATTCTTTACATCCACGCTGCAAAATACGCGATGATGTTTTTCAGGGTTTCTCGTAGAAGAAGGAATTCTT
>CACXGM010000171.1 GCA_902767075.1 uncultured Lachnospiraceae bacterium | reverse complement strand
GAAAGTCCGATGATGGCAACTGTGGGTCCGATAACAACTGCGGGCATAAGCTTATTGATCCAGTTAACACCCACAAACTTAACAATAATAGCGATAACTACATAAACAAGACCTGCGAATATTGCGCCGAGGATAAGTCCCACATATCCAAGCGACATTGACACTCCGCCGGCAAAGGCTGCTGCCATGGAACCGAGGAATGCGAATGAAGAACCGAGGAACACAGGGCTCTTTTTCTTTGTGAAGAGCACGTAGATCAGTGTTCCGACACCTGCTCCGAAAAGAGCTGCCGCAGGGCTCATATCATTTCCGATGATAATGGGAACTACCAAAGTGGCGGTCATTATTGCCAAAAGCTGCTGAATAGCGAATATGACAAGGGGACCGAATTTAACCTTGTCATCAACCTGATAGATGAGTTTCATAAATGCCTCCTGATAATAAATGGTTTTGACGTTAACCACAAGATATTGTGGTAAAGTTGACATAATTTGAGCTATGACCACTATTTACCGAGATAAATAATATCATAGCCCCATGTAAAATGTAAAGTTCATTTATTACGTTTTTCGTAAAGCTTATTTCTGGATTTTAATCCCTCATATAACTGGCAATAATTATCATATCTCTCCCGGGGGATCCTGCCCTCCGAAACAGCGGTTTTGATACCGCAATCGGGCTCTGAGATATGTGCGCATCCGGCAAACCTGCATGCAGGCTCCTCGGGAACAAACTCGGGATAATACTTCCAAAGTTCCTCCCTTTCTATTCCGCACATGTACAGCTCCAGACTTGAGAATCCCGGGGTGTCGCAGATATATGTCCCGTCTCCCCAGATTGAAAACAGTTCCGAATGTCTGGTGGTATGCTTTCCCCTCTCTATCTTTTCCGAGATCTCCCCGGTCTCCATAACCTGTGTTCCGGCCAGAAGGTTGATAAGAGATGACTTTCCCACTCCGGAAGGGCCGGCAACAGTAGTGGTCTTCCCCTTAAGGTAATCCTTCAGTTCATCCACGCCCTTGTTTTCTTTGGCGCTGACCACGAAAACCTTATAGCCTGCGGTCTCATATATCTTTTTGAAAGACTCACCGGCCCCGCCGGCATCAAGATCTGATTTGTTAAATGCAAGGGCGCAGGGAAGTCCCTGACTCTCCAAAAGGATCAGCATCCTATCCACCAGATTTAAAGGCGGCTGCGGAGATGCCACAGCAAATATCACCAACGCCTGATCGACATTGGCTACGGCAGGCCTGATGAGCTCACTTTTTCTGTCCAGGAGTTCCGTGACATTCCCGATCTTTTTGTCGGCGTCCACCACCTCTATCAGACAATCGTCACCCACAAGAGGCTTTCTGTGATCCTTTCTGAACACGCCCCTTGCCTTGCACTCGTATACGCACTCGGCGGTCTTTACATAGTAAAAACCGCCGATACCTTTAATTATCTTACCCTCTATGGCTATCACCTATTCCTGAGTAAAAGTCTCAGACCTTGTAAAGCTTCTGGTCTCCACAGTTCCCTCGGAAACCACTACATCATTTCCGTTTTCATCCTTCTCAATGACAGGATCGGTCTTTGCATCATAGTACATTGTTATGGTGCCGCCTGAAGTGGAAAGACCGTAGAAAACTCCTCCGTTATAGGGGAAATCAGTCTCAGTCGCTTCGATGAACACCTTGCCGGTGGCGTCGGCCACCACGATCTTTACAGGTGTGCCCGCAATATAGCCCGGAGCTTCCTCAGCTGTGGGACCGGGGATATATGCATCATAACGGTATGATACTCCCGAGGCTCCGAGACTGATGGTGACATTGATGGGCGTACCCTTTTCAACATATTCACCTGCAGCAACGGACTGCTGACATATCTTATCCTTTTCTATGGTATCACTTGCTGCAGTGGTCTGAGAGCCGATGAGAAGTCCGGTCTCCAAGAGTCTTGCCAGCGCATCCTCCGTGGTGAGTCCCACCAGGTTCGGAACCTTGATATTTGTGGTCTCAGGTCCCTTGCTGACGATGATCTGTACAGTGCTTCCCTTGGGAACCGTAGTCCCCGATTCCGGAACAACACTTACAACATGACCCTCTTCTATCTCTTCATCAAACTCCTCCACCTTGGAAACCTTGAAGCCTTCCTTGGTGAGAGCATTGACTGCGGACTCATATGTCACCCCGGCTACGGCAGGGATCTCTATTCCGCTTACACCGCTGGATACCTTTAGGATAACGGTCTCGCTCTTTTTGATCTCTGAGCCCTCGCCCAGTATATTTCCTTCGCTGTCCTTTGCCTCGATGATATATCCGGCCTCTACGGTCTCGGATTCCTCATATCTGGGATCGATGCTGACTCCCAGGGCAAAGAGTTCATTTCTGACGGTATCTATCTCTTTTCCGATCATTGCGGGAAGAACAACGGTAGTATCCTCCTCCCCGATGATCACACCATCATCTTCTCCGATGACGGGGCTGACATTCTCCGTGGGATCCTGGTTCGGGACCTTGGATGTATTGTTCATCTTGCTGATGATGGTGATGGCCAGTGCCACGATGATACCGACTATGACCACTCCTGCTGCAATGGCGATGATGGTAGTGATCTTCTCCATCTTGGGATTGTAATCCTCTTCGTTTTCGAGACCGCTCTCCCGTCCGTAGGTATCATCATAGTTTCCTTCATCATATCCTTCCGCAGGATACTGATCATCATAATTTTCTTCCGTATAATTCTCATCATAGGGCTGTTCATAGCCCTCCTGAGCATACCCTTCGCCGGAATACTCTTCATAATTCCCGGTGTATCCGTCTTCGCTCTGAGGCTGTTCATTTTCATAATACTCGTTTGAAGTATTGCCCTGAGCATATGTATCCGGACCGGGAGCAAGCTTCATCAGATGCTCATCTATGCTCTCCACGATCTTTCCGGTCTGGGAGTTCTTTATCTTCGCCATATCCTCATCGGATACGGTTCTGGTACCGCTTAAAATATCCTGATCATCCCTGACAACAAAATCCACATCGGGGGTGAGAAGTGCCTGCTTCAAGTCGGTGATAAGTTCACCCATGCTCTGGTATCTGCGGTCCGGTGACTTTTCACAGCACTTATATATGATGGATTCAACGCACTGGGGGATCTCCGGAACATATTCCCTGGGTGAAGGCATCGGCTCCTGAATATGCTTGATTGCAATGGCTACGGTCGTATCTCCGTTAAAGGGAACACGTCCTGTCAGCATTTCAAACATGGTGATACCCAGTGAATAGATATCGCTCTTTTCGTCGGAATACCCACCTCTTGCCTGCTCGGGAGAGGTGTAATGCACTGATCCCATCACATTTGAGGTGATAGTATTGCTGGTAGCGGCCTTTGCAATACCGAAATCCGTAACCTTGACCTTACCGTCCCTGGAAATAATAATATTCTGAGGCTTGATGTCTCTGTGAATGATATGATTTGAGTGCGCAGCTTCAATACCGAGGCTCACCTGTATGGCGATACTTACAGCCTCTTTGTATGTAAGCCTTGCCTTCTTTTCGATATATTTTTTGAGAGTGATACCTTCCACAAGCTCCATTACAATGTAATGAATATCGTTCTCCTCTCCGACATCATAAACATTTACAATGTTGGAGTGCATGAGACCTGCTGCCGCCTGCGCTTCCACTCTGAATTTTGATACGAAATTCTCATTCTCTCCGAACTCTGCCTTCAAGACCTTGATGGCAACATTTCTGTTGAGCTTGGTGTCCAATGCCTTGTACACATCGCTCATTCCGCCTGTGCCGATCTTTTCTATGATCTCGTATCTATCGTTTATCGTCATTCCTATCTTAACCATGAAAACTATTCCTCATATTTAACGAGCACTACAGAAATATTGTCTTTGCCACCCTGCTCGTTTGCCGAATCAATAAGTGTCTCCACCGCAGTCTGAAGGCTGTCGGATTCCTCTATGATCCTGCTTATGTCCTGATCATCCAGCATGTTGGTAAGTCCGTCGGAGCAGAGCATGATCAGGTCGCCGCTCTTAAGCTCCTCGGTGTATACATCGCATTCCACATAGTCCTTTACACCAACCGCTCTGGTAATTATATTCTTGTCCGGATGATTCTTTGCCTGCTCTCTCGTGATGCCTCCGCTCCGGATCATATCCTCCACAAGAGAATTGTCCACGCTTATCTGTCTGATGGCACCGCCACGTATTATGTAGATACGGCTGTCCCCCACATTTACCGCCTGCAAAAATCTCCCAACAAAAGTAGCAGCCACAACTGTAGTCCCCATGCCCTCATACTGTTTATAAGCATTCGCGCGTGCAAAGACCTCGCTGTTGGCTGACTCAACCGCTTTAACCAATAGAGTCTGGGAATTCTTCTCAAAGGAAGATTCGATGAAGCTCTCCATCACATCCACTGCAGTTCTGGAGGCGTAATCCCCTGCTGCGTGTCCCCCCATTCCGTCGGCGACGATGAAGAGGTTTGACAGATTCCCTATCTTATCGGTATATGCATATACATAATCCTGATTTATTTTTCTTTTCTTTCCAATGTCTGTTCTGGAAAAGCAAGTAAGCACCTTTAGTTCTCCGTCCCGGAAACGACTGTAGACGCGGAGGCTTGCCCCATTACTTTCCTGCGAAGCTGTCCACAGGCTCCGTCTATATCCCGTCCCATTTCCCTTCTAATAGTAACATTAATTCCGTTTTTTTCAAGTTTATTTTGAAATGCCCTGATGCTGCGATCGTCCGAAGGCACGTAATCACGCTCTTTTATGGGGTTGACAGGTATGAGGTTTACATGTGCGTGAAGTGGCTTTGCGAGCCTTGATAAAGCCTGTGCTTCCTCCTCGGAATCGTTCACCCCGCCCACCAGGCTGTACTCAAAGGTTATCCTTCTGCCCGTCACTTCAAAATAGTATGCGCAGGCATCCATTATTTCCTTTATGGAATATCTGTTGGCAATAGGCATCAGCTGTTTTCTCTTTTCATCCGTGGTGGCGTGCAGGGACAGCGCAAGTGTAAGCTGGAACTTGTTTTCCGCAAACTGCCTTATCTTATCTGCCAATCCGCAGGTAGATATGGTGAGATTTCTCTGACTGATATTAAGACCCTTTTCATCCGTGAGCATACCCACGAATTTAACAATGTTATCATAATTGTCCATGGGTTCGCCGCTTCCCATGACCACCACATTTGATACGCGTTCCTTTGTATCCGCCTGTATCGCATATATCTGTCCCAGCATCTCTCCGGGAGTAAGATTTCGCACCAGTCCGTCTATAGTGGATGCGCAGAATTTACAGCCCATACGGCATCCGACCTGGGATGATATACACACCGAATTGCCATGATGATACCGCATGAACACACTCTCCACCATATTCCCGTCATTTAAGGCAAAGAGGTATTTCCTGGTTCCGTCAATCTTTGACTCCTGCATTCTGGCGATCTCAAATTTACCGAATTCATACTCTTCTGCCAGCCTGTTTCTCAGTTTAAGACTGACATTTGTCATCTCATCAAGACTGATTATGCACTTTTTGTGAAGCCACTCATAAATCTGTCCCGCTCTAAAGGGTTTTTCACCCATTTTGAGAACATCTTCAGTAAGCTCATCATAGGATAAGGAACGAAGGTCCATTTTTAACCTCATTTTCTGGATAATACCGCATAGAAAAAGCCGTCGCACTCATCTTCATCCGGAAGGAGCTGAACCGGTTTTCCCATCAGTTCAAAACCAAGTTCCGAGCAGATCCTTAAAACCTGCTTTTCGTTTTCATCCGGATTTATGGTACAGGTACTGTAAAGCAAACGTCCGCCTTTTTTTACATACCCTGCACAGGCATTTACTATCTTCCACTGAAGTGTGATCAGTTCACTTATACTCTCCGGGGAAGCATTATACTTTATATCCCTCTTTTTTCCAAGTATTCCGAGACCGCTGCAGGGAACATCCAAAATAAGAACATCCACCGAGTCCTGTACGGAGGCGTCGGTTACCCCGGCATCTCTGACGCAGGAATGCACATTTACAGCTTTTAATCGATTTTTGTTTTCCTCTATCCTGGAAACTTTAGCATCGGATACATCGCAGGATATCACGCTTCCGCCTTCTCCCGTGATCTCAGAAGCAAGCATGCTCTTTCCGCCGGGTGCGGCGCAGGCATCATAGACCAGATCTCCGGGCCTGATCCCCGCAGCCTCAACAGCCAGGCAGGAACTGATGTCCTGAACGGTAAAAAGCCCTTCCACATACCCCGGAAGAGAGGTCACACCGTTTAAGTTTTCCGCCCTGTAGATATATGGAAGCCTTTCATCCTTAGTCAGTATCGCACCGGTCTTTGAGATCTCCGAAGCCAGATTTGCCATATCGCTTTCCGAAAGATCTCTTTTAAATCTGAGCGTAACGGGATGCACCCTTAAAAGGGCTGCCAGGATGCTTTCCGTCCTTTCGTTTCCGTATATACTCTGCCATTTTTCACATAGCCACTCCGGAACGGAATATCTTACGGACAGGTATTTTATACTATCCTTTTCCTTATCCGGCCACTCTATGTCATTTTTGTTCTTTGCCACGTTACGAAGATTGGCATTCACAAATCCGGAGAGCTTTGAAAAGCCCCTCTTTTTTGTCAGCTTCACGGCTTCGTTTATCGCGGCGCTGTCCGGCACACTCTCCATATACATTATCTGATATATGCCCATTCGGAGAAGATTTCTGATAAGAGGCTTCTGTTTTCTTACAGGTACGCTGCTAAAAAGTCCCAGAACATGATCAAGCTCAGTCCTTCTTTCCACGCAGCCCTCAAAAAGCCTCTTTATAAAGGCCTTGTCCCTGGTATCCAGATAATCATATTTATCCAGAATATCTTTTATAAGATTATTCGAAAAACAAAGCTCCTTCTCAAATGTAAGGAGCCCGTCTAAAACTATTTCTCTTGTATTTTCCATTTTATTGTCCAAGATGCTGTTTACGAAACCGTTAGTCTACTGTCCAAGCCTGGTTCCTGCTTTAAGGCTGTAACCCAGGAGAAAATCCCTGACACTCATTCGTTTTTTCCCCTCTGCCTGAATCTCGGTGATCGAAAGGATTCCCTCCCGGCAGGCTACTTCAAAGGATTCCTTCTTAACTTCCGTTACAGTGCCGGCCTCTACTCCCTTAGGGGCCATGGCGGGGCTTCCGTCCTCATTTCGCACAGGCCTTGCACTCCACACCTTAAGCTGTTTTCCGTTTAAAAACGTAAAGGCGCTGGGCCAGGGATTGAGTCCTCTGACCTGTCTGGATATTTCATCCGCAGTCCTTGTAAAATCGATCCTGCCCATATCCTTTGTGATGAGCTTCGCATAGCAGCTGAGAGAATCGTCCTGCTTTTCTCTTTTCAGCTCACCCTTTTCCAGAAGATCAAGTGCCTCCGTAATGGCTCTTCCCCCGATCTCCATCAATCTGTCATGGAGGGACTCAAAGGTATCCTCCTCGGTGATATCGGTCTCTATCCTATAGAGCATATCACCGGTATCGATACCCGCATCCATCTGCATAATTGTAACACCGGTCTTTTTCTCACCGTCCAGGATAACTCTCTGAATAGGTGATGCTCCGCGGTATTTCGGAAGGAGGGATGCGTGTATATTCAGGCAGCCATACTTTGGCATGTCCAGTATCTCCTGCGAGATGATCTGTCCGAAGGCGGCTACAACAAAGATATCCGCATCATATTTTTTTAGCTCCGCGACAGATTCCGGAGTCTTTATCTTCAGAGGCTGAAACACGGGTATGTTATTTTCCAGCGCCACTTCCTTGACAGGTGACGGAATGAGCTTGTCGCTCCTTCCCTTTGCTCTGTCAGGCTGCGTGACCACCAGCAGTATCTCATGTCCCTTTTTAATAAGTGCTCTAAGTGCACCGGCAGCAAAATCCGGTGTTCCCATAAAGACTATTTTCATTCTTCGTCAGGCTCCTTTTATACGTCGTTTTAAGCGATGTCAGTCCTCATTGTCCTCGTACTTGACTTCGTATACTTCTCCTTCCACCTTTTCGGTGTAAAGATGTCCGTCAAGATGGTCACACTCATGACAGATGGCACGTGCCAGCAGGTCTTCGCCCACAAGCTCGAATTCGTTCATCTCTGCATCATATGCCACTACCTTTACTTTCTTGGGTCTGGTGACCTGTCCTGCTTTTCCGGGAAGGCTCAGGCACCCCTCGGAGCCTGTCTGTTCCCCTTCTCTTTCAACGATCCTGGGGTTAATGAGAATGTGTGGATCTTCACCCGTTGTGTCGATAACGACTATTCTCTTCAGGATTCCCACTTGGGGTGCTGCAAGGCCGACACCGTTTGCGGCATACATTGTATCGAGCATGTCGCCGATAAGGTCTCTGATACGGGGGGTGACCTCCTTAACTTCTTTGCAGACCTGGTTGAGAACGGGGTCGCCGAACTCACGAATATTTCTGATTGCCATTTTGTACTCCTCTTTATTCTGACTATGTTACTATCTTCTGTACTATCCTTGTATCCTGTCCTTGGATACTGTCATTAAGCACGTTCTTATGTACTATCTTTTGTACTGTCTTTTGTACTGTCTTTTGTACTGTCTTTTGTACTGTCTTTTGTACTGTCTTTTGTACTGTCTTTTGTACTGTCTTTTAATACTCTCTTTGTTACCGACTTGGCGAAGGTGGGTGCCATGGTATCTGTGTCGAAGGCAAACTGTCCGAGGCCGGTACTTAACGAGCACGAATGATAATGAAGTGCGAGTTTAGTTCCGCTGCTTCGAGGACGCGTTAGCCGAGAGGCGATGCCGGAGACACAATACCATGGCACCCACCTGTTTAATTCAACAAAACCATTTATCCTACAAACGTATAAAGAATAACTATAGCATTAATCCCAGGCCTAAACTTCTATAGTCTAAATCATGTTTACAGGGTCAAAGTCAAATTGTACATACTCTCGGGCAGGAGGATCGGATAAAAGATTCTGCTCGAGGGCATCCTTGACCTCAACAAGTATATCATATTCCGTGGATTTGATGTATATCACATATCGATATAAATCCTTAATTTTACTGATGGCGGCGGGGGCAGGGCCAAGGACGGGAATGGGTGGGTGCGTATGAGTATTCTTTGCCGCACCCGCGAGCCTTTCAGCCAGCGAAAGGGTATTATCCTTATCAGGCCCCAGTATCTGAACAGCCATCATATGGGCTGCGGGTGGATAACCCAGGAGCCTTCTGTAGGTGGATTCTTCCTCATAGAAGCCCTTATAGTCCTGATCCGCAGAAAATCTGATAGCATAATG
>CACXGM010000170.1 GCA_902767075.1 uncultured Lachnospiraceae bacterium | reverse complement strand
CGCCAAAAGACCGGTATTAAGAATCTCAGGATCAAATATCACAGAGCTTTCGGATATTATTTTGAGGTGACAAATTCCTTTACCAATATGGTGCCCGATTATTTTATCAGAAGACAAACTCTTACAAATGCGGAAAGATTTTCCACTGCAAGGCTCAATGAACTTGAGGATACGATCCTTAATTCCGAGGAGAAACTACTCAGATTGGAGCATGATATTTTCTGCGAGATAAGGGATTCCATCGGCTGCGAAATGGAGAGGATACAACGGACCGCAAAGGCTATAGCGTCCCTGGATATGCTTGCCTCCCTGGCGTTTGTTTCGGAAAAGAACCGTTATGTCAGACCCAAGCTAAACGATAAAGGCATCATCGATATTAAGGACGGCAGACACCCTGTAGTTGAGCAGATGCTTAACAACGGACTCTTTGTTGAAAATGATACTTATCTTGATACAAAGAATAATTGTATCAGCATCATAACGGGTCCTAATATGGCCGGCAAATCCACTTATATGAGACAGAGCGCTTTGATAGTGCTTATGGCTCAGATCGGATGCTTTGTTCCCGCAAAAAGCGCAAATATAGGTATCGTAGACAGGATCTTTACAAGAGTCGGTGCTTCCGATGACCTGGCAAGCGGACAATCCACCTTCATGGTCGAGATGAATGAAGTATCCAATATTTTGAGAAATGCCACATCAAAGAGCCTTTTAATACTGGATGAGATCGGAAGAGGAACATCCACATTTGACGGTCTGTCCATCGCATGGGCGGTCATAGAGCATATCAGCAATACAAATATCCTTGGCGCCAGGACGCTTTTTGCCACCCATTATCATGAACTGACAGAGCTTGAGGGAAAGATCAGCAATGTTAACAACTATTGTATTGCCGTGAGAGAATCCGGGGATGATATTGTTTTCCTGAGGAAGATCATCAAGGGCGGTGCCGACAGAAGCTACGGTATACAGGTTGCAAAGCTTGCCGGTGTTCCCGACATGGTCATCGACAGAGCCAAGATGATCGCGGAGCAGCTGTCGGACAATGATATCACAGAAAAGATACAGGCAATAAGTGTAAACGGCGGAGGAGATACTCCGAAAAAGAAGGTGCAGAAGCTTGACGAGGTTGATCTGAACCAGATGAGCTTTTTTGATACTGTTTCGGATGAGGATGTATTAAAGGAACTCTCAGAGATTGATATACAGACCCTTACTCCCCTTGATGCGCTTAACACTTTATATAAGCTTCAAAACAAGATCAATAACAGATACAGTTTTTAAAAAGGTAATGCCATGCCCATAAGAGTATTAGACAGTGAGACAATCGATAAGATAGCCGCAGGTGAGGTGGTGGAAAGGCCCGCCAGTGTTGTAAAGGAACTGGTTGAGAACTCCATTGATGCAGGTGCAAATGCAATTACGGTTGAAATAAAGGACGGCGGTATATCATATATCAGAGTCAGCGATAACGGAAAAGGAATCCGCAAGGATGAACTCCGCACAGCTTTTCTTCGCCATGCTACAAGTAAGATTGAAAACTCTGCTGATTTGAGCGGTGTAAGGACTCTTGGTTTCAGAGGTGAGGCGCTTTCAAGTATTGCTGCTGTATCTATGCTGGAAGTTGTTACCAAAACAGAGGAAGATCTGATTGGTTCAAGGCTTATAATGGACGGCGCGGTTGAAAGCAGTTTTGAAGAAGTTGGTGCTCCTATTGGAACTACAATGTTCGTAAGAAATCTGTTTTTCAATACTCCTGTAAGAAAGAAGTTTTTAAAGTCTGCATCCACTGAGGCCGGTTATATTTCTGATCTTATGGAGCATCTTGCTCTTTCTCATCCTGATGTTGCAATTCAATTCACCACCTCCTCTCAGTCACGTTTTCATACTTCCGGAAATGGTGATCTTAAAGAGGTTATTTACAGGATCTACGGCAGGGAAGTTGCCAATGCGATTATTCCAATTGATGTAACCAAAGGTGATCTTCATATAAGCGGATTTCTTGGTAAGCCGGAGCAGGTTAGATCAAACCGTAACTTTGAAATCTATTTCATAAACGGCAGATTCATAAGAAGTAATCTTATAGCAAGAGCAATAGAGGAAGGATTCAGGGAATACCTGATGCTTCATAAGTTTCCTATTTGTTTCCTGCAGCTTGATATTTCTCCGGAAAACGTTGATGTAAATGTTCATCCCTCTAAGATGGATGTGCGTTTTTCTGACGGACCCGAGTTCTTTGCACAGCTTTCTGATGCTATATATGTAACGCTTAAGGGCAATGAAATGATTCCCGGACATGTTCTGGATAAGCCAGCAGAGATAAAGCAGGAGCAGAAGAAGTCACTGGAGGAAGTAAGGATTGGAAAGAATCCGGAGCCTTTTATGGTGCCGAATAAGCCGGTGGTTAAGGCTGAGGCTAAAACATCAGTATTTGAAGTCAAGGCTGCAGAGCCGGTATCCAAGCCTGTCATTCACGTTAATGAAGTCTCTGCAGTCCGTGAAGATCCTGTTTCGTATCCGGTTAAAACTGAGGAAGAGGATTTCTTTACGGATGCGCCGGCGCCGGAAGTAAAGTCTAACCCTGAGGTTGAAATACCTTCTGCGCCTGAAAAAGAAGAAGTTGTTCATAATTCGTTCATGGTGACAGGCACCAAACAGACGAATCTGTTTGAAGACAGGATTTTAACAGTTGAAAATCGCAGAAAATACCGTATAATAGGACAGGTGTTTGAAACCTACTGGCTCATCCAGTATGACAGAAAGCTGTTTATCATCGATCAGCATGCGGCTCATGAAAAGGTTAATTATGAGCGTATGATGAAGAGATTTAAGAATAAGGAGATCCTGTCACAGAACCTTCTTCCGCCCATTATAGTATCTTTAAACGGAGCAGAAGAAAATATATTTAAAACAAATGCTGAAAGCTTTGCGAATCTGGGATTTGAGATCGAGCCCTTTGGCGGAAATGAATATGCTTTAAGAGCTGTTCCCGTGGATCTTTACGGTCACAACGAAAAGGAGCTTTTCCTTGCGGTTTTGGACGAATTGGCAGAAGGAAACAGCAGAGGAAGTTATCTTGCCATCGAGGAAAAGATCGCAGGAATGGCCTGCAAAGCTTCTGTAAAGGGAGGGGACCTTTTGTCACAGGCTGAGATCGAAAACTTGATCGATGAACTGCTGACACTTGAGAATCCCTATAATTGTCCTCACGGAAGACCCACCATTATCGTTATGACAGAAAGTGAAATGGAAAAGAAATTCAAGAGGATCGTTGATTGATCTTGAAAGGATAGTTTATGCCGGATAAACCGCTTATTATTATCGCAGGTCCTACTGCGGTGGGAAAAACGGATATTTCAATAAGTCTTGCAAAGAAGATCGGAGGGGAGATCATTTCCGCCGATTCTGTGCAGGTTTATCGCACTCTTGATATCGGCTCCGCAAAGATCACAAAGGAAGAGATGGAAGGCGTCCCTCATCATCTGATCGATATTCTTGATCCCGACGAAGACTTTAATGTTGCGATCTTTAAAGATCTCGTATACGATGCCATAGATAAAATTAAAAGCAACGGACACATCCCCATAATGGTGGGAGGAACCGGCTTTTATATTCAGGCCGTTCTTAAAAATGTAAATTTTTCAGAGGGTGAATCCGATCCCGGGTACAGAAAAGAACTGGAAGAAATTGCATTATCAAAGGGTGCCGTTTTTCTCCATGAAGAATTAAAACAGGTGGATCCGGAATCTGCCGAAAACATTCCCGCCGGTAATGTTAAAAGAGTGATCAGAGCTCTTGAATATTATAAAGTAACCGGTAAGCTTATTTCAGAGCATAACAAAGAAGAAATCGAAAAGCCGGCAGTATTTGATAACAGATATTTTGTACTTAATGATGAGAGGGGATATCTTTACGAAAGAATAGATAAACGTGTTGATCAGATGATGGCCTCGGGGCTTCAGGAAGAGGTAAGAAAGCTTTATGAATCCGGCATATCAAGAGATGCTCTCAGCATGCAGTCCCTTGGGTACAGACAGCTTTTGGATTATTTTTACGGTGAATATTCTCTTGAGGAAGCGGTATACCAGATAAAGCTTCAGACAAGACATTTTGCCAAGAGGCAGATAACCTGGTTTAAACGGGAAAAGGATGCCATCTGGATAAATAAAAATGAATTTGATCGTGATGATTCAAAGATACTAGAATTCATGATGACTAAAATATAAAGGAAAACGAAATGAACGAAGAGATTTTAAAGGTATACAGAGAATCCGGGATTTCAGATAAGGTTTCGGAATTCGGAGAAAAGGTTTTATCAGGCTTAAAGGAAAGATTTGATAAGATAGATGAGATCGCGGAGATCAATCAGTTAAAGGTATTACGCGCGCTTCAGAAAAATCAGGTGAGCGAGGCCTGTCTTCACGGAACCACCGGATACGGATACAATGATATGGGGCGTGAAAAGCTGGAAGCGGTATATGCGGATATTTTTCACACAGAGGATGCTCTTGTGAGACCACAGATCACCTGCGGAACTCACGCTCTGGCATTGGCATTAATGAGTAATCTGCGCCCCGGAGATGAGCTGTTATCACCTGCCGGAAAACCCTATGACACTCTTGAGGAAGTGATCGGTATCAGGCCTTCCAAAGGATCACTGGCAGAGTATGGGATCACATACAAACAGGTTGATCTGACGGAAGATGACGGCTTTGATTTTGAAGGTATCAAAAAAGTCATAAATAAAAGGACGAAACTGGCAACCATCCAAAGATCAAAGGGATACCAGACCAGACATACTTTTTCCGTATCTGAGATCGGAGAGGTAATAAAGTTTATTAAATCCATTAATCCGAATATTATCTGCATGGTGGATAATTGTTACGGAGAATTTGTGGAGACCATAGAGCCTTCCGATGTGGGCGCTGATATGGTTGTGGGGTCTCTGATCAAGAATCCCGGCGGAGGATTGGCTCCCATAGGCGGATATATCGTCGGTAAGAAGGAATGTGTTGAAAATGCTGCATACCGACTTACCTCACCCGGCCTCGGTAAAGAAGTTGGAGCTTCCCTTGGAATCTTAAATTCATTTTATCAGGGACTGTTCCTGGCACCTACGGTTACGGCAAGCGCATT
>CACXGM010000169.1 GCA_902767075.1 uncultured Lachnospiraceae bacterium | reverse complement strand
TCCGGAATACTTTTGTATTCCTAAACATTTGTTTTCTTTGCTATATCCAAAAGCGCGCGCTGCTTTTTAGATTCATTTTGATTCTGTAGGCACCATCTGCCAGGGGTATTCGATGGTCAGGTTCTTGCCGTCAAGTGTGTAATAAAGATATATGTCCGGGACAGGGTCTTCATACATCAGTTTGATGCAACGGTTATCCTCGTCGAGGCTGTAGTGTCCAAAGAAGATTCCCTCCTCGGAAAACTCCCCGGTCTCGGAAAAGATAAAGGACCAGCCGTTATCCTGAAGCCAGGTTCCGACGATGGATCCGTCAGTAACATCCGATGCGGCATAATACGTACTGGACGAATAAAGACTCATGCCTCCGTTTTCAATAATATATCTGAGTTTCAGATCCTCTTTTTTGTTTGAGAGATTGATATAGTTTTCATCCTTGGTGTACTTATATTTCCCACCCTTGAAAACCGCGGTTCCGTTTTGATATAAGCGAAGGGACTCAACGGTAGGCTCATAATCATAGGCCCAGCTTTCCATTATCTTGTTGCAGCCGGTCATCATTACGATGGTTCCCGCCACAAGCAGGCATACAATTAACCTTCTGAATATCTTGCTGCTCATAATAGTTTCCTTGAATTGCGGATTTTTTCCGTCTTACATGGATATGATAAAAAAAAAGTGTTCAAAATAGAATAGAAATTCTTTACCCAAATAAGCACAAATTTTACCTTTTTCACTATATATATGGCAATTTTGACATATTTTTTGTGTATTTTTTATGCTTATTGCCCTAATTCCTTGTAAGCGTTAGGTATAAATTGTGCAAAAAACAACCCCGCAAGGAGAATTTTCTGTTCTCTTTGCGGGGAATGTGTAAAACTTTTTCATATACTACGAGCTCATTATCTGAGCCAGATCTTTGTTGAAAAAAGGATGAACAAAAGAAATACAACCACAAACACAGCAGCCACAAGAAGCGCCGCAAGCAGCACCCCCTTTGTCATGGCAAAGGTTTCCTTTATGCCGAGGGGTTCGCTCGTGATCTCGGATCTTGCCTTCTTCCGGCTATGTGCCGTCTCCTGTACGCCTTCGCCTGCCGGAGAGCCGGTATTGTCTTTATTATCCTTTGCCGGGTTGTACCAGGGCATACCCTCCACGTTCATGTTTGCAATGGTGCGCCCGTCATCAACCCATTTGGTCTTCTTTTTCAAATCAGTTTTCCTTATCGTTTGCACTTTCCTTTGCAGCCTCTGCCTTGAACTTTTCGTTCATTTCAGGGGTGTTGTAAAGGTGACATGCAGCAAAGTGTCCGGGTGTGATCTCTCTGTACTCGGGTGCGCAGTGCTTGCAGATATTCATGCATTCGCTGCAACGAGTGTGGAACTTACATCCGCTGGGAGGATTTGCAGGTGAAGGAATGCTTCCCTCCAGGATGATACGGTTCATCTGCGCATCGGGATCGGGGATCGGAATTGCAGAGAACAGTGCCTTGGTATAGGGATGAAGAGGATTCCTGAAAAGCTCCTCGGTATCCGAATACTCAACCATGTTTCCCAGATACATAACACCTACGGTGTCGGATATATGCTCTACCACCGAGAGGTCGTGGGATATGAACAGATATGTAAGTCCGAACTCTTCCTGAAGTTCCTTTAACAGGTTGATGATCTGTGCCTGAATGGAAACATCAAGAGCGGAAACGGGTTCGTCACATACGATGAACTCAGGGTTAAGAGCAAGGGCTCTTGCGATACAGATCCTCTGTCTCTGTCCGCCGGAGAACTCGTGAGGATAACGATCCTTGTGGTACTCCTGAAGTCCGCAGGCTTTCATAATGCGGGTGATATAGTCATCATACTCTTCGGGAGGAACGATACCGTGCTCGCGAACAGCCTCTCCGATGATCTCACCTACAGGAATTCTGGGAGAGAGGCTGGAGAAGGGATCCTGGAATACGATCTGGATCTTGGGACGGAGCTTTCTCAACTCTTCCTTTTTAAGTTTGAATATGTCCACTCCGTTTAAAAGCACCTCACCGGAGGTTTTTCCCTGAAGACGCAGGATGGTACGTCCTGTTGTGGACTTACCGCATCCGGACTCACCTACCAGCCCCATGGTAGTGCCGCGCTTAATGGAGAAGGATACTCCGTCAACGGCCTTTACGAATCCAAGGGGCTTTCCGAAGAAGTTCTTGGCGGTGGGGAAGTACTTTTTAAGGTCACGGACCACCAATACATCATCGGGTGAAATCTCCGCAGAGGGAGTATTGTTATTGTTTGTATTTTCAATCGACATTACAGATCCTCCACAT
>CACXGM010000168.1 GCA_902767075.1 uncultured Lachnospiraceae bacterium | reverse complement strand
GTCCTGCCGCAAGATGGCCATCGCGATCTTTAACGGATTCAGCCATCGCCACAACTGCGTACACTATATCAAGGACAGAGCATACGAGGAGAAAGATAAGGCAATAGCTCTTGCCGATGAGGTTAAGAATGCACACGACGAGATGAGTGAAAAGAAGAACTCCCTCGGTGCCGGGATCAATGATAACTTCTCCAGCCTTACCGATGCTCTTGCCCAGATCAAAAAGACAGGCGAGGACAATGCATACCAGACGAACTGCATCTCCCAGTCCATGGAGGAAGTTGAGAAGTTCGCTCAGAATCTCAGAGCTGTTCTGGCTACCATCGAAGGATATCTGGAGAAGCTGGAGGCAAACAACGCAAATGTCATCGCCATCTCCAGTCAGACCAACCTGTTGGCGCTGAACGCGTCCATCGAAGCCGCACGTGCCGGCGAGGCAGGCCGCGGATTTGCCGTTGTAGCAGATGAGATCAAGAATCTTGCAGAGAATTCCAGCATCGCTGCCAACGACAGTAACAAGAATAAAAACGATATCATGGACACTCTCGGAAAGCTTATTGAGGAATCCGAGAAGCTCAACAAGATCATCGACAGCGTAAACGAAAGGACCGATGGGCTGGTCAACACCTCAAAAGAGACCATCGATTCCATTCATATGATGCAGACGGTTACAAAGGATGTTGAATCGTCTCTCAGACAATTACTTGAAAACTTCTAAACCTCAAGGGGGGCTTCATGGACTACGAAAAGATCATCAGCGGCGTAATGCAGCACAGAGTCGGCGAGTTTATCGTAACCGACATGACCGGCGATATCCTTTACCGCAATCACGTGGAGCCCTTCAGCAATTCCCAGTGGAAGATCTGGGTTGACCTAAACCTGGACCCGGAGAATCTCGAGGTTGAACAAAAATGGGAAATATCTGACAAGGCCAAGGAGAGCTACTATTCCGTTATTTCGGTTCCCGTAACCGAGGATCACGAGCAGTATATCGTGCATCACATCTTTAACACCACGGAATACGTAACTCTCCTTCGTGATGTCTCGCAATACTCCCGGGAATGGAAGAATCTTAGTTCCTTCCAGAGCAAGCTCCTTGAAGCACTTACCGGAGATAATACCGACAGTCTCTCCCTCATTCTGAAAGCGCTGAAGCTTAATTCCATCCATCTTTTCATAAGGCGTAATCATTTTACAAAGGAATTCATCCTGAAAAAGGGCGAAGAAACTTATCATGTGAACAAATCCGATGATCGCCTGGTATTCACCGCCAGAGTGAACAGAAGCTTCATTCTGCCGGGGCAAAGTGAGCCACTCTTCTGCTATATAAATGATGTGACCGTAGACGGAGTGCGCTATGCTCTTTTTGTCGAAAAGAGCGACGAGCATACCGGAGAAGAGTTCTCCATGTATTTCCACGTGATCCGGCTCTTTTTGGAAAACTCTCTGATGCGTGAGCATATCATCTATGAAAACGAACATGATGCTCTTACGGGGCTGTACAACAAGGGTAAGTATCTTTCCATGATGGAGGACTTCTTCCCCAAGTGTGAACGTATAGCTGTCTTTAATATGGACCTGAACTATTTAAAGCGCACCAATGATAATCTTGGGCATGAAGCCGGCGATAAACTGCTTATCAGAGCCGCTAACAGCCTTCTGGCGGTGGAAAGTAAGCATGTCAAAGGTTTTCGCATGGGCGGTGACGAATTCCTGCTCATAGCCTGGGATATTGATAAAGAAAAGACGGATGAAATAAAAGAGAAATGGGAAGCCGCTTTGGCAGATCTGAACGCAAAAGACCCTTCCTTTGAATGTGTGATAGCTTGCGGCGCCGCCTACGGAGACGTGGGATTCGATCTATCGGAGATCCTAAAGCAAGCTGACGAGCGTATGTACGAAAATAAAGCAGCCATAAAGATTGCCCGAGGGGAAGATCCAAACAGCAGATAAGGAGAACATAATGGAAATCAACAAGACTGTAGAAGGGGATACTCTGATCCTCGCTCCCGTGGACAAAATCGACACCACCACAGCACCGGAGCTGGAAAAGACCGTCAATTCATCTCTGAACGGTATCAACACACTGATATTTGATATGAAGGATCTGAATTATATTTCTTCTTCGGGACTTCGCGTGCTCTTAGCGTCCCACAAGGCCATGATACGAAAGGGAGGCATGATCATTAAAAACGCAGGCCCCCGCATTATGGAAGTCTTTGAGATAACGGGCTTTGACTGTATCCTGAATATAGAAAACTGACCTGCCTTCTGTGGCAGATCAGTTCTTTTAATACATGGGATCAAAATATCCCCTGTCCATCATATATCTGGTGAACTTGGCCTGACCGTAGCAGTTCAGGTGCTGGCTGTCCATAAAGTCATGGGTAAAGTCAAGACCCACATTTCCGTATTCATAGAACATGTTGTAATATCTGAGTCCATGTTCTTTTGCAAAATCACCGACGCCATTGAAAATCTTTTGCTTATGGAAAAGATGCTCTCTGGTCTCATCATTGTCATAAAGGCTGTTAAAAGGAGCACAATAAAGGATCAGTTCCACATTATTCTCCTCGCACAGCTTTACCATCTTTTCAAGGTATGCCTGCATTTCTTCGGGCATACTTTCTTTTTCCTCCGGATCCACCAAAGGGATAGCCCAGTTGTTGTTTACCTCCTCCGAGTGGAAGCCCCCTCTTTTTCCCGTGATATCCCGCTTGAAATCATCCTCCTTCAGTTCCTTCCATCGGTTATGAAAGAGACCTATGGGAAGATAATAATATATACGATCTTCCTTTTCGATCAGGTCTTCCAGGGCAAGCTTTCTGGCTTTGCACCTCGGCATCTTGTCAAAGAATGCGTGGGACATACCGTCAGTAACTGTTCTGAAATCATTTCCAAGGTAGCACACCTCAAACACAATCACCCTCGGATGCTGGAGCTCTATGGCCTCCATTGCGGCGTAATAGGACATGGGCACGGTCTGAGCTGAGGTGGCCAGCATATAGGATTCCACACCGTATTCATTGTAAATGATATCCGGGTCTATACTGCAGAACTGATGGCTGGTGCCGATAAATACAAGGTCTACGGAATCCTTTTCAAGCTGTGCAAATCTGTCCTGTACGAGTCCGTTTGACTTGTCCCTGAGCACATACGCCAGATGATTTACCAGCAGCAATAATCCCAATATAAAAATTATAAGTGAAACCAGAAATATGATTCTTTTTTTCATATCTAAACAGTATTCTCTCCCATATCCGGAGCTATCCTAAAACTGAAAATAAATAAATGCGTTTGCGTTATAACCCTGTCCGTACACACCCCAGATTATGATGGCGATCACAATGATATAATAGACGATCCATCTGAACAGTACATTCTGGGTCATGATCCATTTCTTGATGTCGATACTCTTTTCTCTCAGAATATCCACCACAAGGAGTCCAGCCAAAAAAACGATCAGTACATTCCAGTCAAGAGCATCCACTCCCATTTCCATTAACGAACCATCGGTTAGTACCCACGGATTCCAGACAGAAAATGC
>CACXGM010000167.1 GCA_902767075.1 uncultured Lachnospiraceae bacterium | reverse complement strand
CCCAAGGGTGAATACGTACTGGTGGTGGAGGGAAGAAGCCGTCTGGAGAAAAAGGCCGAGGAAAAAGCCGCCTGGGAGCAGATGAGCATCCCCGAGCACATGGCACACTACGAAGATCAGGGCATTTCTCACAAGGAAGCCATGAAGCTGGTGGCAAAGGACCGGGGTGTTGGAAAGAGGGAGATCTACCAGGCTCTTTTGGAAGAAGAGTAAGACGGATAGCCCGAAAAAAGAGGGAGTACATTTATGGCGATCAGCTGTGACACATGTGTCAATAATGTATATGATGAAGAATACGAAGAATACGACTGTATGGTAAATCTGGACGAGGATGAGATGTACAGATTTATGGCCAGCGGGCAGAAGGAATGCCCCTATTACAGAAATGATGATGAATATGAAGTTGTAAGACATCAGATGTAAAGGCAGTACGTTCCAGCAGGATCATCCGCGAGAGGATGAGAACGGAGAAACTATGGCAGCGCAATACTCTGTGGATCAACTTAAAGAAATAGAACTGGGAAAACAGCAGGGATTAGATACTTCGGTATATGAGAATCCTGCTTTTCTTGCCATGCAGATGCAGGAGATCCGCCTGGGTCTTTCCAAGGGATTAAATGTCTCGATATATGCGGATCCTGAGTTTGACTGGCTCCAGATGGGAGAACTCAGGAGTGCGCTGGAGATCGGCCTTGATGCAAAGAAATTTGCGGACAAGTCCATTCCCCATGACATCATGCGCGAGGAGAGAAAATCCCTTGAGCAGGGCGTCGACTTAAGCGATTATAAGGGCGGCAGGCGCGGAAGATCTGCGGCTATAATGAGGCAGCTTCGAAAGGCCAGAAGAGAAGGCGTCGAGCTGCTGCATTTTGTTGAAGAGGGATATGACTGGGAGCAGCTGGAACAGATCAGGATCTGTCTCCAGAAAAACATAGATATTGAGCCTTATCTATCCCTGGATTACAGAGGCTCCGCCATCGACGAGATTCGTCAGGGCCTGGAAGATCAGATAGACGTAACGGTCTATACAAATGTTGAATATAACTGGAAACAGATGCATGAGATCAGGCTGGGTCTGGTGTCCCGTGTTGATGTTTCGAAATACTCCGACAAGCTTTACTCATCGCAGCAGATGAGGGAGATCAGGCTGGGACTTGAAGCCGGTCTTAATGTGGATGATTACAGGCTGATGCGCTTCTCTGCCACCGACATGAGAAAGAAGCGCCTGGAACTTTTGGAGATAATCGAGAGCGCCCAGAAAATGGGAGAGGCCGCTCTCAGTGAGATAGAAGGTCTTTTAAAGCAGCAGGATTATATCGAAGAAGGTATCGATCCCATCATGCTCATAGTCAGTCCCGACTGCATGGAGGCTTATGTAAAGATCCGTGAGGATGTGGAAGAGGTTACGGAGCAGGAGATCCTGAAGATAGTCTGGGAGGGCAATATCCGAAAGGGGATCGACCGTGCGGCTATGAGGGAAGCGGAAAACGGAAACCGCGGAGAAGACGGAAAGATCGTTGTGGCCAGAGGAGAGATGCCGGTCAACGGAGTAGACGGCTGGTACGAGTATTTCTTTAGGACTGATTTGGACGGAAAGCCGAAGATACTGGAAAACGGCTCCGTGGACTACAACAATATCGAATGGTTTGACACCATAAAGATGGGTGACAGAGCTGCACTTTACCATCCTGCCACAAAGGGAAAGGACGGATTCAACGTTCTGGGGGAAGTGCTCCCCGCAAGAAACGGAAAAGAGCAGCCCGTATTAAAGGGAAAAGGTTTTATCTTAAGCGAAGATAAACTGGAATACACCTCAGCTGTTGACGGCCTGGTGGTGCTTAAAAACGACAGTTTCCTGGAGATATCTGATGTCCTGGAGGTGGATGAAGTCAACAACACCACAGGATTTGTGGTATTCAAGGGAAATGTACATGTAAAAGGTGACGTTGGTGTCGGAGGCGTTATAAGCTGCGGCGGAGACGTTATCATAGACGGATTCGTGGAGGGCGGCAACATTACAGCAGAGGGAGATGTGCTGCTGAGACGCGGTATGAACGGCGGCGGACGAGGAGTCATCCGTGCAGGCAGAAATGTCACAGGAAAGTTCTTTGAAAATGCAAACGTATATGCCGGTGATACCATCACCATCGATTATTCGACAAACAGCGAGCTTTTCGCAGAGAATATGCTGGAGGTGGTAAAGCGAAAGGGAGCTATCATCGGAGGAAAGGTCACCGCTCTCAAGGGAATGAAGCTCTTTAATGTGGGAAACACAATGGGAACAAAGACCATCATTACAGCGGGTATTCCAAAGAAAGCGGAACAGGAAGGAAAAGAGATCAGAGAAAAGATATATGTTGCCAAGCAGCAGCTTAAGACCCTGCGCAACGCGGAAAGTGATTTTCATAATAAATTCCCGATGAATCTGCTGGCAACCATGGAAGTATTTAAAAAGATCGAGGATGCCATTTACACAAAGGAGCTGGATATAGAAAAGGGCAATAAAGAGCTGGAAGAATTCCAGGAGAGGATCAAGGAATTCAACCTGGCAAAGATCGTAGTCAAAGGAGATCTGCACGAAGGAGTTGACATAGTCATAAGCGGAAAGACCTGGATCTCCAGCGGAATGAGTGATGTAGTCATGAAACTTGTAAACGATGAACAAGGACAGCACATTATCGCATACAGCGATATAGATGCGTAAAGGCGGGTAAGATATGAAGGGACAAGTACTCATAATCAATGATGACAAAGTCGAGATGGCCGCGCTGAATCTGGCAATTTCAGAGGATTATCGCTGTATTCTGGCAATGAGTGTCAATGACGGAGTCCGTTTTCTGGCCTCAAATGAGGGAGAGTTTGATGCAGTAGTGGTAAAGCTTGAAATGAAGCCCATATCCGGACTCAGATTCGTACAGATCATGTCGGAAAACAACAAGATCTCCACGATGCCTTTTATCGTTACTGTGGATAGCGATGACGATCTGGACCTTGACGAATGCTTCGACCTGGGCGTGGTGGATTATATAGCTAAGCCATTTTCCAATGCCCGGATATTAAGATGCATTTCCAGAAACATCTCTACTTTTAACAAATTCAAAATACTGGGTGAACGTATTGAACAAAACAACGAAGCCCTACAGGAAAAATTTGAAGAGCTCAAGAGAAAGAACGAAGAACTAAAGGATAACCAGACGGCGGTCCTGGAGGCTCTGGGTACTGTGGTAGAGTACCGTAACCTTGAAGATATCAATCATGTAAGACGTGTAAAGGAATTTACTGAGATCCTGGGAAGGCACATGATGGAAAGTTTCCCCGAGTGTGGTCTGACTCCGGAGAAACTCAAAGTATACGCCAGAGCCAGCATGCTTCACGATATCGGAAAAATATGTATACCCGACTCCATTATGCTTAAGCCCGGCAGAATGACGGATGAGGAATTTGAACTGATGAAATCCCACACCACCAAGGGCGTGGAATTGATGGCATCCATAAAGGATACCTGGGATCAGGAATACGCTGCGGCAGCAGAGGAGATCTGCAGATGGCACCATGAGAGGTTTGACGGAAGAGGTTACCCGGACAAGCTGGTGGGAGATGCGATACCGATTTCTGCTCAGCTTGTTGCCATTGCGGATACTTATGACGCGCTTGTCAGCGACAGAGTATACAAGAAAGCTTACACAAAATCTGAGGCCTACAAGATGATGACCCAGGGTGAGTGTGGTATTTTTTCACCACAGATCATGGAGGCCTTCAGACAATCAAGAGCAGAATTTGAAACTGTGGTGGACGAAAAGGGAAGCACGGAATCACTGAAATAGAAACGAAATACAGAAAAGAGGACAAAAGAATGCTGGAAGAATTAAAACAAAAAGTCTACGAGGCAAATATGGATCTGCCCAGATATGGCCTGGTTACCTTTACATGGGGCAATGTCAGCGGGATCGATCAGGACAGCGGACTGTTCGTGATCAAACCAAGCGGAGTGGAGTATGAAAAACTCACCCCCGATGATATGGTGGTCATGGACTTAAACGGAAACAAAGTTGAGGGCAGATACAATCCTTCTTCCGATACAGCCACACACTTAGAGCTTTATAAGGCTTTCCCGGAGATAGGCGGAATCGTTCACACTCATTCATCCTATGCCACCAGCTGGGCACAGGCGGGAAGAGACATTCCCTGCTACGGAACCACACACGCCGACTATATCTACGGCCCCGTTCCCTGTTTAAGATGCCTTACAAAGGAAGAGATCGATACTGCATACGAAGAGAATACCGGTCATCTGATCGTTAACGAATTCAAAAAGATGGGCAAGGATATTCTGGCAGTACCCGCATGTCTCTGCAAAAATCACGGACCCTTCGCATGGGGTAAGGATGCTCATGAGGCTGTACACAATGCCGTAGTTCTGGAGGAGGTTGCCAAGATGGCATACCGCTGCGAGACCATCAATCCCAAGGTTTTGCCCGCTCCTCAGGAGCTTCAGGACAAGCATTATTACAGAAAGCACGGTGCAAACGCATACTACGGACAGAGCGTTCAGTAATAATTAGCAAATTTTGAGTGGTATAGCATCAATGTATTAACTATATTAGTATGGTAAAATTGTTAACAATTTTTAGTAAAGGAGCTACTTAAATGGACAATCTTGAACTCAAGAAACATGCAAATGATGTCCGCAAGGGTATTGTTACATCTACCCACGCAGCTAAGTGCGGACACCCCGGCGGATCTTTGTCGGCAGCAGATCTGTACACCTTCCTCTATTTCGAGGAGATGAACATAGATCCCAAGAACCCTGGGAAGGAGGATCGTGACCGTTTCGTTCTCTCCAAGGGACACACCGCTCCCGGACTTTACTCTGCACTTGCATACAGAGGATTCTTCCCCGTAGAAGATCTTAAGACTCTTCGTCACCTTGGATCATACCTTCAGGGACATCCCAATATGCACATTCCCGGAGTAGATATGGCTTCCGGATCCCTGGGACAGGGCATCTCTGCAGCAGCAGGAATGGCGCTCGGAGCAAAGCTTTCTAACAAAGATTTCCGCGTATATACTCTTCTCGGAGACGGTGAGATCGAGGAAGGTCAGGTATGGGAGGCTGCTATGTTTGCAGGCTTCAGAAAGCTTGACAACTTCGTCGTTATCGTAGACAACAACGGACTTCAGATCGACGGACCCATCGACCAGGTTTGCTCACCCTATCCCATCGACAAAAAGTTCGAAGCATTCAATTTCCATGTGATCAATGTGGATGCACATGATTTTGACGCTCTCAGAAACGCATTTAACGAAGCAAAGGCTACCAAGGGTATGCCCACCGCCATCATCATGCACTCTGTAAAGGGTAAGGGCGTTTCCTTCATGGAAAACAGCGTTGACTGGCACGGAAAGGCACCCAATGACGACGAGTACGCTACTGCAATGGCTGACCTCGCAAAGATTGACGAAGAACTGGCAAAGGAGGGCAAATGATCATGGCAGACGTAAAGAAGGTTGCAACCCGTGAAAGCTACGGTAATGCATTAAAGGAGCTCGCAGAGGAGTTCCCCGATCTCGTTGTACTTGACGCTGACCTTGCAGCAGCTACCAAGACAGGTATTTTCAAGAAAGCATATCCCGATCGTCACATCGATTGCGGTATCGCTGAGTGTAATATGATGGGCGTGGCAGCAGGCCTCTCCCT
>CACXGM010000166.1 GCA_902767075.1 uncultured Lachnospiraceae bacterium | reverse complement strand
TCCGGAATCACATTAATAAATGCGATAATTACCGCTGAGTGCCAGGAATGCAAACATATACAGGCAATTGTCGTAATATCTTCTCTCGCCTGTTCTGAGAGGCATCTCATAGAATTTCTTAACCCATTCCTTTGCCACATCATCAAGTTCCGTTGCCAGAACCGACTGTGCGACCGTAGCCGTTATGGCGAAAGGATGAAGTGCCTTTTCTCCTGCAATACGTCCGTCAACTTCGTAAATATGATAGGAATCGTTTCTCATATCATCAAGAAGTGCTCTCTGGATATTGTATGCTGCCTTTGTCTGTCCGGCATCTATTCCGAACCATGCATAATCAAGGCCTATATTGGCAACGGTACGATATGAATCACTGAAAAACCAGTCGTGTCTGTCCTTTGTCCAGGGAATGGGGCGCGACATGGGTGATCCGTCAAACTCCGCATACTCCGCGGAAAAGCCTGTCTTTTCGTGGCAGCTCTCTGCCAGATATTCTCTGCTGACCTTTGCTGCTTCCTTTAAAAATTCTCTGTCCTCTTCATTTCCCCATTCTGCCCAGAGTTCATAGAAATGAGGAAGGTGATAGGAGGGATCCGTGTAATCAATTCCGGGAACAAAAAGGATCTGATGATTCTCCCTGTTGAACATGGGGGCTCCGGGTCTTCCGGCCTCACCCTTGTGGATCATATTACTCAGGATCTCTTTAGCCTGCTGTGAATAATTTAAAATGCCTTCTCCGTCGCCGAATCTGTGGGAGGCAAAGAAAAGCGCCATAACAAAGAACTCTTCTCCGTCCGGAGCGGCACCGTCGGCATTGTGTTTTCCGTCGGTAGCGCAGGACCAGGCAAAATAACCTGCGGAGTGTCCCTTGTCCATATACATATTTGTCTTGGCCCATTTCCAGATACGATCAAATTCTTCCTTCATACCAAGCTGGACGCACATCATCATTCCATAGCTCATTCCCTCGGTACGAGCATCAAAATTTCCCGTATCCTCCAGATATGCCATTCCGTCCTCTGTCTCGTGATAAAAGGAATCCTTTCCGTGGAAGAATTCTTCCTTGATCTGTTCCAAGCGTTTTGCTACATCTGCCTCGGGTATCCCACATTCTGCAAAAATATTTCTGTAATCTCGGGTCATGTTATTCTCTCCCTGGGTTGTATATAAGTTAGTATATTGATACTACGGATTGCTCCGCTGCACAGCAGCTCCCGCAATCCTACAAACAAAAGTGATAGATTTTGAACAAATTACTCTATCTCAAAATCTATCACAGTGTTTGCAACCTATACTCACTATCTTTTGTTTTTGATTAGTCAGATGTTGCGATATTGATTTGTTTTAATCTACTGGAGCTTTTGCTTCGCGAAGAAAGCATCTATATCAGATACTATTTTCTCCTTCGGAAGGGATTTTAATAGATACCCGGCCGGCCTTAACGATAGGACGCTTTTAACGCTTTCGGCGTCATCGCGGCCGGTTAAAAAGATTACCGGAATATCTCCGCAGTCTATGTCGGTTCTCATCATTGCCAAAAACTTAGGCCCCGAGCAGACCGGCATCTCATAATCAAGAAGTATCAGATCAGGCTTTTCTTTTGTGAGGAAACTGATGGCATTCATAGCGGAATTCACGGGGGTTACCCTATATTTATCCTCAAGCCATGTCTTAATGGTAGTGAGCATTGTTCCCGAATCATCAACCACCAAAATATGCTTTTTATGTCCTATTGTGGCTTCCTTATCCGCCTCCTTTAATATCTCCTCAGAAAGCTGTCCCGCATTGACCGGTCTGTAAAACTCCCCTGTCACACCGGTTTTGAAAACAGATTCCTTCAGTTCTGCAATATCATCCTTGTAACCTATCAGGAAAAGCTCATAGTCGTTGTCCAGGCAGAGGTCCCTTAAATAATTGCAGACAACAGGATCTATATCATTCTTATCATCGATATAAAGATACACCACAGTCCCCATCCTGTCCTTCAGGGCCATGATCTTATCCATATCCAAGGTGCTGAAAAGGCATTCCTGGCCATGGGATTCAAGCGTTTTAATAATGGATTTGATTATAAAGGATTCTCTGTCCGAAACAAATAAAAGACTGTTTCCCGCCATTTTGCTATTCCTCCGATAAAAGTGTTATAAAAATCTGCTGGGTATTATAGGTTATTCTTTATCAATTCAAGAACACCGTCCCTGTTCACTTCAGCCATCTGAGCCTCTATGCTTGAATAAAGCTTTTCATATCCCGAAGGCATCTTGTACTCCTTCATGGATTCAAATAGATCCTTTGCGGTATCAAAGTCAAAGGCCTCGAGAAGCTCCGCCATATCCGACAGGTTTGCCTTCAGGTCTTTCTCCGCGATCTCCGGTCTTTCATCCTCCGCTTCGGTTCCTTCGGCAAAGATCTCATCCAGTTTCTCATAATAAGCCTCATACTCTTCCAGTATTGCAGGTGTCTTGAGATTGATCAGATCAATATTTCCCTCCCGTCCGGCAGTCTCAAGAGTAAGCGCCCTCTCAGAGAAGTCAAAGGCTCCCAAAAGCCTTGCGGAACTCTTAAGTGCATGAACCTGAATGGTATAGTTTTCGTAATCTCCCTTCTCAAAAGCATCACGGATACGTTCCATTCGCATCTTGGCTGTATCATGGAAATTTCTGCAGATAACACCGTAAGCATCTTCTCCGCCCGCGGTTTCTATACCGCTCTTTACATCGATCCCGTCAATGGCGGAGAGTTTTGCCAGAATAGAGTCTTTTTTCTCTTCACCTGTTTGAGTTTCCTCTGCCTGAGTGGGTGCTTCACCCTCTCCCACAAGGATTATCCTCTCATCAGGCAGATAGCTCTGGAGCATTGCTTCAAGCTTGATCCCGTCAAGAGGCTTTGAGAGATAATTGGTATATCC
>CACXGM010000165.1 GCA_902767075.1 uncultured Lachnospiraceae bacterium | reverse complement strand
GATTCCCAGATCGGCGCGAACTTTGTTTTTCTCTATATCCTGTGCGGAAATAACAATTACGATCTCCGCCTCATCCTTTAACTGTGTAAGCATGGTTATCTTACTGTCGGGCTTGAAGCCGGGGAGCACACGTGATGCATGATAATCATCAAAAAGCTTTCCGCCGAACTCCAGATAAAGCTTTCCGCCAAATGCACCGATACGCTCTTTTATTTTTTCCGATTGAAGTTTGAGGTATTTTTCGTTGTCAAAGCCTATTTTTTCTGTCATATGAATCTCCTAAAAAAAAATTAAGCCGGATATGAATTCCGGAATCAAATAAAATAATAAAATAAATACGAACATATTTTAAACTTAATGCCGCCGTTTTACAAGGTAGCACTTTATTTTTTTACAAAAAATAGTATACTTTTGAGTATGAATATTTATTACAGTATATGCTTCGATATATCATTAGTGTTGTCACTTGTTTATGTCTTTATGTGGCATAAACATTTCGACACGCACTTTTCACTCATATTCGCCTTTATACCCGTGGCAAATATGGGTTATTTATTGTTTGCCGAATCTGATAACATCGGCGAACTGATCATGTCCATCAAAATTTTCTACATCGGCGGATGCTTCCTGGTATTCTTTATCCTGATGTGTGTTTTAGACAGATGTAAGATCAAGCTAAGCCGCTTCTTACGCGTTGCCCTGATGCTGATAAACAGCCTCCTTTACGCCTCCATACTCACTATCGGAAAATTGCCCCTTTTCTACAAAAGTATTACCATGGAGATCGGAGAAAACGGTCAGATCATCGCCAACAAAGAATACGGTCCCATGCATGCTGTCTTTATGATAGTGATCATGGCATATTTTATTGGCAGTCTCATGATCCTTCTTTATACCCGTTTCAGGAAAAAAGACGTTTCGATCCTGACCATCCGTTTGCTGGCCATCCCCGAGCTGATGTGCATTATCGCTTACTTTTTCGCCAAAAAAGTGGGCGGAGTAGTCGAACTGGTTCCCGCAGCCTATGTACTGTCGCAGGTCGTATACCTCATCATCGCCAATAGACTGGTTCTGTATGATATCAATGCAGTCAATGCCGACTCCATTATGGAGGCCGGCGAAAAAGGCTTCATCGCCGTGGACTTTAACTATCACTATCTGGGGTGCAATGATACCGCAAAAAAATTCCTTCCCCATCTTGAAAATGTAAAGGTGGACAGCTCCATCAAGAAAAGCCCGCTGCTGCAGGACAATGTGTATCTGTGGGCGCACAAGTTCAAGCATGACGAGAAGAATGACCACTTCATCTACCGTAGGGGTGGCAGGATCTACAATGTCGAGATGGTTTATCTCTTCGACGGCAAATTAAAGCGCGGCTACAGCATCAGCATAGTCGACGATACAAAGAATCAGAACCATATCGAGCTGATAAACAGATTCAATGCCAAGCTTCGCGACGAAGTGGAAGAGAAAACTCAGCATCTTATCGAAATGCACGATAATCTCATCCTCAGTATGGCGGCTATGGTTGAAAGCCGTGACAACTCCACCGGCGGTCACATCAAGAGAACCAGTGAAGGAGTCCGGATCCTGATCGATGAGATCTTAAAAGGAAACGAGCTGGATCTGTCAGAAGAGTTCTGCAAAGATATCGTTAAGGCCGCTCCCATGCATGACCTGGGTAAGATTGCCGTACCCGACAGTATCCTGAGAAAGAAAGGACGCTTTGAGCCCTGGGAGTACGAAAAAATGAAAAAGCACGCTCCCGCAGGTGCAAAGATCATTCATGAGATATTGAAGGACACCGATGATGAGCACTTCCGCAAGATAGCAGAAAATGTTGCCAAGTATCACCATGAAAGATGGGACGGCTCCGGATATCCCGAGCATTTAAAGGGCGAGGATATTCCTATTGAGGCCCGTATCATGGCCATTGCGGACGTTTATGACGCACTTGTCAGCAAACGTGTATACAAGGACAGCATGTCCTTTGAAGAGGCAGATAAGATAATCATGCTTGGCATGGGAAATCAGTTTGACGAAAACCTCAAACCGTATTATCTCAGTGCGAAGCCAAGACTTGAAGAATACTACAGCAGTCTTGAAAACGAGCCTTTTATAGTCAATACAGATGATGACGAGGATGAATGATCATTCTCGCGATATGGAGGGAAATTAAGTGGAAAAGAAGAAAAACAACAGTCTTATCGTGATGGTAATAGTACTTATCCTCACTGCTGTCTATACCGTGCTGGTATGCACCGTAAACAAGGCGCCCATAGGTCCGAACGGTACCGTGGTCGGATTCTCAGATCTAAATGCTGCATTCCGGGATATGATCGGCCTGAACCTCACCTGGGACCTGCTGAGTGACGTCACAATGGGAATAGCTATTCTGGCAGCCTTAAGTTTCGTAGCTGTAGGGCTGATCCAGCTTGTCAAAAGAAAGAGCCTCGCAAAGGTTGATAAAGCCATTCTGATCCTGGCAGGCGTGTATGTAGTGGTAGTGGTTTTGTATGTATTCTTTGACAAGGTACCCATCAACTATCGTCCATTCATCCTGCCGGAAGAAACAGAGCCCGAGGCATCATTTCCTTCCACTCATGTGCTGGTGGTAGCTACAGTACTTTGCACCGCCATCGTCGCATGGGACAGGATCATCAAAGAGAAAAAGGTCCTTCTCACTGTTCTCAAGATCGCTGCTGCCCTTGTAGTGATCGCAGGAATCGTATTCAGAATAATATCCGGTGTACATTGGATCACGGATATCGTGGCCGGAGCATTATTCTCCGCATCCCTGACTTCTGTATATGTAGCGATCCTGGACAAGGTTGAATGATCTTTAGCGGAAACCTATTTGGCTTTACAAGCATTAAAGATTCATTTATAAAAAGTTTGTAAATTTGTGATTTGTGGTTAAGTAGTCTGACAATTGTCCGATATATATGATAGGAACGAAGATCATGAAAGGATTTGTGATCTTAAGGCAGCACCGGAATGAGCCATGGATGGCAGGGAGGTAGCATTGCAGTATATGGAGGACAGAGTCTTTATAAGGTTGAAGCTATAAGCGCTCAATCTCTCCTGAAGAGAGCAAACGAAGACGGCAGACAGAACAGCCGCGGCGGTTATGACCGTGATGGATCAAAGGAAAGAAAGAGCGGCGGATTTGCAGATGTTTTAAACAATGTCTCTGACAGATCCGGAGAATCCAGAAATGTCAGAGTCCGTACCACCGGATACACCAAAGCAGGTGTTCATTCGGAGTTCTATGTAAAGATGCACGATTACACATATCAGAAATAAAAAAGATGGCAGACGTTAGCTGCCATCTTTTTTGTCCTAGTGACGATGCCGGATATGTGTGTATGCCTCAAGCACCGCTTCTCCCCTTCGGGCTTGCGCAATTTGTAAACAAATTGCTATGGAGCTAACGGTCCTCGAGGCAGCGGTACTAACCTCACGCTACGCTAATGCTTGCGTTCGGTAAGTGCCGGCCTCGGACAGTTTGCTCTCGGCATAGCACACATATCCGGCACCTGTTATTAGTATAATTATGAAGTTGCCACTACATTGCCATCTTGCTCGAGAATGTGCACGATAGAATGCTCCACCATGTCGGAGATGGCGTTTTCTGTGTAGAAGGCCATGTGGGGGAGCATCAGTACGTTTGGAAGATCCTTAAATATGGACATTTCCCTGTGAGCGATATTTTTGTATTTGTAGTCGCCGTAGAAAATGCCCAGTTCGTTTTCTATGACATCAAGCGCTGCGCCTCCTACCTTACCGGATTCCAGAGCATCCAGAAACGCAGGGGTGTCGACGATGCTGCCCCGGGCGGTATTGATAATCACCACGCCGTCTTTCATCTTTTTCATAGATTCCGCGTTTACCATATGGAAACTGCTCTCGGTAGCCGGGGTGTGGAATGTGATCACATCCGCCTCAGCAAACAGCTCATCAAGAGAAACATACTTTGAAATTGATGCGGCCTCCGGATTTTCATATGGATCGTAAGCCAAGAGCTTGCATCCAAACCCGCTTAAGTTTCTCAGTACGTGGGTTCCGATCTTTCCGGTACCCACCACGCCAACGGTCAGGTCCCTGATCTCTCTTCCGATATTTCCGGGGAGGGAATAGTCCATT
>CACXGM010000164.1 GCA_902767075.1 uncultured Lachnospiraceae bacterium | reverse complement strand
TGTCCATCCGATTCTGCTTAAGTTGATCCTCGTTTGATTCTACAATCTGCTCTTTGCATTCATTATTCAATTTTTCAAGACGAATGATCTGATCTTCCAGCTTATCTTTCTTCTGGCGAAAAGCCTCTCTGGAGATATCTCCTTCGGAACACATATCGACAAGAACAGCAATCTTCTCTTTCAGCTTATCTATCTGACGGATATTATTCTCGATCTTTTCCTTATCATTGGAGCTTACGCATCCAACATCCTGCAGATCTGCCGCCATAGCTAAAGCCTCTTCATAAATTGCCTGACGGTTACTTACCAGCTTTTTGAATATGAAGTCGGCCATGATATCGAGTCTCCACTCCATGAAGGTTGTATTATCACATACCCCTTCGACATCAAGCCCCTTCTTCAACCGAGCTTTCGGCGTACCCGTCTTTATTTGTCCGTAACACTGATAAATGAATGAAGAATCTCCGTTCTTTGTAGTATGCGCAACCCTTCGGTTCATGGCATGGCCGCATGTACATTTACACTTGGCTACCCAAATGTGCTTGCTGGGACTATGCCCTTGATTAAGAATCCTACCATCGGCATCTTCCTTTGCAAGACTGCGTACTTTCCTGAGTCTCTGAGCTTCATCAAAATCTTTCGGCGAAATGATCGGCTCATGCGTTCCTTCCACATATACCCTTTCAACTTCACCATGATTATTGATCTTCTTCTGCGTCAGATAATCGGGAACAAACTGTTTGCGGTACTCAATCCGTCCGCAATAGAAAGAATTGCCGAGCACTCTGTTTATGTTCGCAGCCTGCCACCTTGTAAGCCCAGTGGCAGTCTTCCGGCCTTCCTGTTCCATAATGTCCTGGATCTTACGCACACCGCATCCCGACAGATAGAGTTCAAAGATTCTCTTTACGGTATCGGCCTGTTCTTTGTTTACGACCATCTTGCCATCAACACGGTCATACCCAAGAATATTGCCGTTACCATAAATAACTCCGTTTTTGAATGAGATCATCTGTCCCGCTTTAACACGCTGGGATATCTTCTTACTCTCATTCTGAGCCAGGGTTGCCATTATTGACAGTCTCAGTTCTCCATCTTCATCATTCAGTGTCCAGATATTGTCTTCTGTGAACCACACCTCCACTCCGTAACTTTTGAGGATCCTAGTCTGCTGCAGTGTATCCACTGTATTTCTTGCAAAACGGGAAACCTCTCTCGTTACTATCAGACCAAATCTTTTATCCTTGGCATCCCGCATCATCCGAAGAAATCCTTCCCTTTTATTTATAGAAGTTCCGGTTATTCCTTCATCGATGTATCTTTCAACGAGTTCCCACTCAGGATGCCTCTCTAATATCTCATCATAGTATTGCACCTGGTTCTCCAGGGCAGAAATCTGTGCCTCATGCTCTGTAGAGACACGAGCGTAAATTGCTACTTTGCGTTTCATACGCATAACCTCGCATCTTTCCAGATGTCATACCGTGATGGGTGTATGACATCATTATAGTCCTAAATTAATGCAAGCTCAATCGGAATGTTCCTCTTTTGAGCCACCTTTCTCAGTTCCTCTTGTGAAATCTTACCCTCTCGGCAAAGCTGCTTCATAATATCAAAAGCAGCTAATGTAATAGCCATTTTCTCAGCATCAGGTGGAAATTTTATCTCAGGTATTTCGTTCATGTGTCATTCCCTCCCGGATCCTCTGCATCCTCCATTCCTTCAGTGACTTCCGGATCTTCCGCGCATTCAGCGGTCGGCTTCTCGTCATTCTGAGGCAAAGCTTTTTCTCCCTTATAACAGAACTTACTCTTAGGAAGTCCTGCCTTTTCTCTGAGTTCATTGAACTCATCAATGGGAACAAGCTGGAACTTTGTATTCTTTCCGTTATAATCAGCAGAAATGTACCACTTGCCGGATATAAGCTCCTTTGCAAACTCGTACTTCATCTTGAATTCACTTGGCTTCGCAAACATATCAAGGAAATCAATAGTATTTTCA
>CACXGM010000163.1 GCA_902767075.1 uncultured Lachnospiraceae bacterium | reverse complement strand
GATCGACTTAGGCGAACCTTTGGTTAGTCCTGTTCCAAATAAACCTCCTCCGGAAATGGAGAATAAGCTCTGTGCGATCTGATAGCCTTTATTATCGATATCGGACCAGGGATCGAGCCAAATATTTACCCTGACTCTGACATGTGAGAATAGATAATATGCCACTACTGATGCAGCAGAGGATACAATTGCTCCTCCGATAAGATAGATCCATTTTCCGGTTGCAATATAAACCATCAATATATATACAATGACAAATATCAGCGCACTTCCCAGGTCCTTTGACATAACCAGGATCAGTATAAAAGCTGCTGCGGTCACTGCGCTGAAAATCAGTTTCTTCAGATTGATATCCTTCCATAAGAGAGCTGCCAGGAAGAAAATAAACATAACCTTTACCGCTTCCGATGGCTGGAAAGTCAATCCCAAAACAGTAATGGTTATCTTTGATCCGTGCGTTAGATTTCCTGCGATAAGTACGGCAGCAATAGAGAACAATCCAACTCCCGCATATACCCATGTTATCTTTTTCCAGAAGTCTATCTTTATCAGGATAAAAGGGATAAATATACAGATAAAGAGGACAATATTAAAGATTATAAGCTGCCTTAGGCTTCTATGGGTGGATATTCTGGAGATCATTATCATTCCCGCAGAAAACAGCATTGCGATATTGTTCAAAAGAAGTCTGTCACAATCTGGATAGACCATGCTTGTCACACTCAAAAGAATGATCACGGAAAACAGCACACCTGCAAAAATAAACAGATATGCAAAATCCTTGGTGCAGATAAACAAATGTGCAAAAGCAGTTACAAGTATCAGAATATTACATACATTCTGAAAAGCGGAGATAACAGACTTTCCCTTAGAGTTTTTTGCTCCGAAGATCACCAATGACAAAATGGCATAAACCACCATGTTTACCGCAATTATGTAATTAGAAATCTCGATAAATAAAAATCTCATTCCGTACTCTTCTTTTCAAAGCCTGTCGTATATTCCCAATCGGGGTGTTCTGAAATATTACCTGCTATAAGACTTGAATAGTAATCCAAAACTGCATCTGTCTTTGCATCGTCTTCATCCGTAAGATCGATCCGGAAAGTGCAGTTTTCAAAAGACATATAGTCCGAAAGCTTATATATGCTCAAGGGTACTGTATTATAGACAGTATTATGACAGTGAAGACAATCCGCCATCACCGGGATATTTCTGCCCGTCCTGTCTTTAAGTAAAGTCCAATGTGTTTTTTCCGGCTTCTTTCGCTGACAGTTCATACTCGTATTAAAAATACAATTTGCACTCTGCATCAGCGGATACCTGCCATAGATCACCTTTTCAAAAACGTGACAGTTTCTTGATCTAAGCAGTTCCTTATGCGCACCTGCAGATAGTTCCAGAGGTAACACCGTACAGTCCGAAAACCTATCCAAAACATCAATAGTATCCATATTCCAGGAATATACAGGCGCATCGCATATGATCTCAAAACCTGAACCGTTTAACTTTGCATCATAGAAAAACTTCAGATCTTCAAGATTTCTGACACATACTCCCTTTATGCTCTTATCCTTGAGTCCACCCAAAACATATTCTCTGAGATGTTTCTTCCTGTCTCTTCGAATGAAAGCAGTCTGTATAAATACGGGCACGTCACACTCAGACAAAATCCGGAAAAGATCTTTATCACAGGTATACATCTTCTCAGTGATATAAATCCTTGATAAACCTTTTATATTCTTATCAAGCAGTTTTTTAAGCTGCGAAATATCATTTACAGATACAGCAAAGGTGTTGGCTCCGTCTCTTTTTGAGGGCGGGCGTACTTCGGCTTTTTTAACACTTTCATTACCTTCAGGTGCATTATCTGAAGCAGCACTATTACCGTCTTCCAAATGAGAATATCCGTTATTCTGAAGGATAATTTCTTCCAGCTCTTCTATTACGCTTCTTCTGAGTTCATTTATGTCTTTCAGCGAATAGTAGGGAGAACCTGACAGCACCACCCGGATACCATCATTATCACCGTTTAAACAAAAAACAGTATTTCCAAGCTTTCCTAAGGATTTTAAAACATCCCCTTCGGAAATAGGTCTTGATGAAGCGGTTTCAACGGTTTTTCCGGTCGCAAAAGCATATGCGCCGCCGCCTTCGGCCGTTATAGAAGCATCCTCTCCCTCTACAAACGTAGCTGTAAAGGTTACCCGGATCTTCTTTAACTTACGTTCTGCGCTATCACCGAGAAATTTCCTCCTGATATCATTAAGCACCTCTTCATCGGTACCCGAATAGGATGGGGAATTGATTGAGATCATATCAGGCCCATTATATTTATGATAGTATCCACCGGATACCTCGCTTCTGATATATAAACTGTTTAATACTTTCCTATCCCTGTCTGATACATTTATGCTGCCCTTTTTGAAATATTCATCAATGTACTTTCTGTAAATGGCGGTAACACCGGCTGCATACTCGGGCTTTTTCATTCTTCCTTCAATTTTGAAGGAATCTATGCCTGCTTCGATAAGTTCAGGGAGCAGATCAACAGTCTGCATGTCTTTAAGGCTGAGGGGATATATTTCTTTTGAAGATCCTTCAAGGCAATAAGGCAGTCTGCAGGGCTGAGCACACCTTCCCCTGTTACCGCTTCTTCCTCCCAGGCATGAGCTGAAAAGACACTGTCCCGAATAGGAATAGCACATTGCTCCGTGAATGAAACACTCCACCTCGATACCGGTTTCTTTGATCCTTGAAATCTCTGACAGATCTAATTCTCTCGCAGGTACCACCCTGCACACTCCAAGATCCTTTAAAAACGCGCAAGCACCTTCTCCGGTAACTGAAAGCTGCGTACTGGCATGTAACAACAGTTTCGGAAAGGTGCTTTTGAGGACGTTAAGTACGCCGAGATCCTGAACGATCACTCCGTCCAGCCCCGCATTGTAAAGAGGGGTCAAAAACAAGACAAGGTCATTCATTTCCTCGTTCTTGATCAGCGTATTAACGGTCAGATATATTTTCTTTTTATATAAATGAGCATATCTGATACATCCGATAATTTCTTCATCCGTAAAATTATCGGCATATGCTCTTGCACCGAATCTGTTACCTGCCATATAAACTGCATCCGCACCGGCATTTAAAACGCCGTAGAAAGACTCAAGATTCCCGGCAGGCGCAAGAAGTTCGGGTTTAATTTTTGATCTTACTGATGTCATAAATAAGTACCGACATTATTGCTTATTCTTTATTTCTTTTTAAGTTCGGTCTCCAGCTTAATGATCTTTGCGGCATTTTCCGCAGCCTTTGTCTGAAGCTCAACTACCTGATTCTTTGCAAGTTCATATTTCTGTTTGATAGAAGCAAGCTCCTGCTTAGTCTCAAACAATTCTTTGTTTTTCTCGGCAAGTTCAATAAGAGCATCATCGAGACTGTCCTTTGCCGTGATATAATCATCCCCTATATTCAGCTCCAAAAGCATGGTTCTGGTATCGATGGACATCCCTTTATATCCCGCAAAATTGGAGCACTCTTCAAGCTTGGTATTGACATAATCCGCTACTTTTTGAAGATGCTCGGGATTGCTCTCGCTGGATACAATAAGAGTCTTTCCTCCGATAACTATTCTTGAATCTGAATTCTCAGCCATTTTTCCCTCCGAAAATATTACTGATATGAAATACCTAAATGTTTATAAGCGGCCTCTGTGGCCACTCTGCCCTTCGGCGTCCTGTTAATGAGCCCGTTTATGATGAGATATGGCTCATATACATCCTCGATGGTACCGGCATCTTCCCCTGTTGCCGCTGATAATGTATCCAGTCCCACAGGACCTCCGCCAAATTTATCGATAATGGTAAGTAAAAGCTTTCTGTCAGTATGATCAAGCCCCATCCGATCAACAGCCATGAGGTCAAGAGCTTCAATTGCTATGTCACCGGTAATGACACCGTCATATCTGACCTGCGCATAATCACGCACTCTTTTTAAGATCCTGTTGGCAAGTCTGGGAGTACCTCTGCTCCTTCTGGCCATTTCCTTTGCGCCGTCAAGCTCCACCTCAACATTAAGCTTTGCCGCAGATCCCATAATGATCCTGGACAGGTCGTGAACATTGTAGAACTCAAGCCTGTATATCAATCCGAAGCGGTCACGCAAAGGTGCCGTGAGAAGTCCAGCCCTCGTGGTGGCCCCCACCAGTGTGAAATGAGGAAGGGGCAATCTTACCGAGCGGCTTGATGCAGATGAATCCTTGCCGATTATAACATCTATGCAAAAATCCTCCATAGCCGGATAAAGAACTTCCTCAACCTGTCTGTTAAGACGATGGATCTCATCTATGAAAAGAAGGTCTCCCTCCTGCAGACTGTTTAAAATAGCAGCCATTTCCGCAGGCTTTTCAATGGCAGGACCGCTGGTCACTTTAAGGTGAGTACCCATTTCATTTGAAAGGATACCTGCAAGTGTAGTCTTTCCAAGACCGGGCGGGCCGTATAAAAGCACATGGTCCAAAGCATCATGTCTGCCCTTTGCGGCTTCTATGGCGATGGAAACACTCTCCTTGATCTGATCCTGTCCAATATAAGAATCCAGGGTCTGAGGTCTTAAGGAAGTCTCGATCTTCTTATCTTCTTCTGTTAATCTGGTTTCTATCGTGCGTGGCATAGTATACCTTTATCTATAAAGTAATTTAAGTGCTGCGCTCATGATGGATCCGGAATCCATATTCTCCGCATTTTCAACACCGGACACGGCTTTTCTGGCTTCTGTGATGCCAAAGCCAAGAGAAGTAAGTGCACTGACCGCATCTTCCATCTCGGAAGACATTTTAATACCGGTATTTACCCCCTCCGATGCTCCCGATCTGACACCGGCGATTATCTCATCATCGCTCATTTTGACCTTATCCTTAAGGTCTAAAACGATTCTCTGCGCGGTTTTCGCACCCACTCCGGGAGCCTTTGAAATGGCCTTTGCATCCTCGGAAATAATGGCAAGTCTTAATGTGTTAACATCCATGGCGGACATAACACCAAGCGCAACCTTTGGCCCCACTCCGCTTACTGTTATCAGCTTCTTAAACATATGAAGCTCATCCCGATCGGCGAAGCCGTACAGACTGATCCCGTCCTCTCTGACCGAAGTATAGGTATACAGTTTTACGTGCTCACCGATCCCCGGGAGCTCTGCTGCGGTTCTGGCAGGAATATTTACATTTACTCCGAAACCTCCAACATCAATAACACAGGAATCAATATTCAGATCATCCAATAAGCCTTCTGCAAATGCAAACATTTATCCGACTCCGTAATCATTTTCTTATCAAAATACACCTATAATAGAATATCATAATCGAACATATGTTTCAAGCATCGGTTTCGACATTTCTTTTAATAAGCCTTTTATATACTATCATAAAGCATATTAAATGGACAACCGTCGTGATAAACCAGCTTATCGGGTAGGAAACATACAGTGATTCAAGAGTATGTAGCTTTCTGAAAACAGTATATATCCATACGATTCTGAAAAGACACGCTCCCGTAAGGCTTACAATGGTGGGCATAATGGAGTATCCCATGCCCCTTAAGACACCGCTGCATACATCCATTGTTCCGCACAGAAAATATAAAGTACAGATATACGCGAGTCTGACAAGGCCAAACCTTATAACCTCAGGATCCTGCGTGTATAAGCCGATCAAAGGCCTTCCAAAGATAACCGCGGCATTACCCATTACCAGTCCCACAACGCTGACACAGGCAAGAGATATACCCAGAACCTTTAAGAGCCTCTTGAACTTATGGGCTCCATAGTTCTGTCCCGAAAAACTAAGGGCTGTCTGGGAGAATGCGTTCATTGCCATATAAACGAATCCTTCTATATTCTGACCCGTGGTGTTTCCCGCTACCGCAATGGTGTCAAAGGTATTAACAGAGGACTGAATGATGACATTTGAAATGGAGAAAAGAATGCCCTGAATTCCCGCGGGAAGTCCTATCTGTATCATCTTTAAAAACTTATCTTTATTGATGTGAAGCTTTGTCAGGATAAGCTTATAACTTCCATTGCTGACCATCAGACACCGGATTATCAAAAAAGCGGAAATTGCCTGAGAGATAATGGTTGCAAGCGCCACGCCGGCAACACTCATCTTAAAAACGATAACAAACAAAAGATTCAACAGGAAATTTATGAAACCCGCTATCAGCAAAAACACCATGGGTCTCTTGGTATCTCCCACCGCCCTTAATACCGCTGCGCCAAAGTTATACAGCATCATAAAAGGCATTCCTGCAAAGTATATCCTGATATAGATCACAGCCAAAGGAAGAGCGTCCTGCGTGGTTCCCATCAATGTCAAAAGTATGCGGGACATGGATACACCTACCGCAGTTAAAATCGCTCCGCTTATCAGAGCGGTAAGCATGGCAGTATGTACCATATCGGAGAGTTCATCTTCCTGTTTCGCGCCGTAGTATCTGGCAACCATAACATTTGCTCCCACAGAAAGTCCGATGAACAGATTTGTCAAAAGGTTGATCAATGCAGAGGTCGATCCTACTGCGGCAAGAGCTTCCGGTCCCGCAAATCTTCCCACAACAATAACATCAGCTGCATTGAATATCAGCTGAAGCATACTTGAAGCCATCAGGGGAAAATAGAATTTTAGCATCTTCCCGAGAAGAGGACCGTTACACATATCAATTTCGTAAGTCTTTGTATTAGCCATAAAACGTATATAAAAATCTAAGCAGCCCCGGAGACGTTCAAAAAAAATACGGATACGCAGATTAATGCGTACCCGTACATTATAATACTTTTTAATGTCAAATCATATTAAGCATTTATTAAATGATCTGCAAATGCTCACTTTTTATTGTTGTTAATATAATTAACAAGTCCTTCGGAAGCAATGATCTTTTGCATAAATTCAGGAAATGCCTGTCCCTGGAATGATCTGTTCTTTGTGATATCAGTGATCACACCGGTATCAAAGTTTACCTCTACCTCGTCTCCTGCTTCAATTACCGAAGCTGCCTCAGGGCATTCGATAATGGGAAGTCCGATATTGATGGCATTTCTGTAAAAGATCCTTGCAAAGGTCTCAGCGATCACACAGCTTACTCCCGATGCCTTTATGGAAATAGGAGCATGTTCTCTGGATGATCCGCAACCGAAATTCTTGTTGGCAACAATGATATCACCTTTCTTAACCTTTTTTACAAATTCGGTATCAATGTCCTCCATGCAATGAGTGGCAAGCTCGGCGGGATCCGATGAATTCAGATACCTTGCAGGAATGATCACGTCCGTATCAACATTATCTCCGTATTTAAACACAGTACCTTTAGCATTCATATCATATTCCCTCCTATAAACCAAGCTCACAGGGGCAAGAGATCTTACCTGTGACAGCACTTGCGGCAGCTACTGCAGGGCTTGCAAGATAAACTTCCGAATCAACATGTCCCATACGTCCCACAAAGTTTCTGTTGGTGGTGGAAACACATCTCTCACCTTGAGCAAGAACACCCATATATCCGCCAAGGCAAGGTCCGCAGGTTGGAGTGGAAACGACTGCTCCTGCCTCAATAAATATCTTTACAAGGCCTTCCTCGATAGCCTGCATATAAATAGCCTGCGTTGCGGGGATGACGATAAGTCTCATATCCGGAGTCTTATGTCTTCCTTTAAGCACCTCGGCAGCAATACGAAGGTCATCAATACGTCCGTTTGTGCATGATCCGATAACAACCTGATCTATCTTTATATCATCCATCTCATGGATCTCATCGATGGTATGTGTATTTTCGGGAAGATGAGGAAATGAAACCGTGGGACGTAGGGTGCTCAGATCGACAGTGTATTCCTCGTCATAAACAGCATCCGCATCAGCCTCAAATACCTTATATTCTCTGGTTGCATGCTCATTTAAGTATGAAACGGTCTTTTCATCCACAGGGAAAATACCATTCTTTCCGCCTGCTTCGATAGCCATATTTGCAATGGTGAATCTGTCATCCATGGAAAGCTCTGCTACGCCGGGACCCGTAAATTCCATGGATCTGTACAGAGCACCGTCAACACCGATCATTCCTATGATGTGAAGGATAACATCCTTACCCGATACCCACTTGGAAGGTTTGCCCACAAGATTAAACTTAATAGCGGAAGGAACCTTAAACCATGCTTCGCCGGTTGCCATTCCGGCAGCCATATCCGTCGATCCGACACCGGTTGAAAAAGCACCGAGGGCGCCATATGTACAGGTGTGAGAATCTGCGCCGATTATAACATCTCCGGGAACTGTAAGACCTTTTTCGGGAAGGAGTGCATGCTCGATACCCATATCTCCCATCTCAAAGTAATTCGTGATCTTGTTTCTTCTTGCAAACTCTCTGACGCACTTGCAGTGTTCGGCAGATTTTATATCTTTGTTGGGTGCAAAATGATCGGGGACAAGAGCAATCTTATCCTTATCAAACACACCGTCAACATTCATCTTGTCCATTTCCTTAATGGCAACAGGGCTTGTAATATCATTACCCAGAACAAGATCCAGCTTTGCCATGATAAGCTGACCGGCCTTAACCTCAGGCAGACCGGCAGCATTGGCCAGAATCTTCTGCGTCATCGTCATTCCCATGACATGTCCCTCCTGAATTTCGTTTTTCTAAAATAAATATTCTGTATTAATTATTCTGTATATATAGATCTGTAATTAGTAATTAGTACTCAGTCACGCGCAGCTGGAGAGAGCAATATTTTCCTTCACCGGCATCCGCTGCTAAGTTCGAGCCACTTTGCTCAGGGCAAAATCGGTCGAAAACAACTCGCGACGCTCGCCCTATGTGGCGAGCTGCTCGAACAACGTTTTCGACAACGCGATTTTCCGCAAAGACGCCTCTCACTAAGCGCTTCGCCCAGTTCATCCAAATATTCTCATCCCCACCCGCGCTTGTAACTCACAAACTGATCTACTCGTTTCCCTCCAGCCATCAATAACTAAAAGATAAACATTTCGAATTGTATTTAGTATAGTAAAAAAATATATTATATAAAACAGCGGGAATTAAGACATATATTCCTAAGCAAGTTCTAAAGCACGCCGGTACTTAATGAGCATTCTTTGCGAATTTAGTACCGCTGCGTGCGATGCGAAAGCGCAAGCGTCTTGCGTGGAATATATGCTTAATTCCCGCGTCACTAAGTATACATTCTATAACACTCTATGTTTCTTAGTTATTGATGAGCTTATCATCTTCATTATTCCAACTGTAAAGCTTACGAACTTCCTCGCCTACCTTCTCAGCGGGATGCTCAGCAGCAAGCTTTCTCATAGCCTGGAAATGAACCTGCTTACCTGCAGGAGACATATCAAGCAGGAATTCCTTAGCGAAGGTACCATCCTGGATATCGGAAAGGATCTTCTTCATAGCCTTCTTTGTATCCTCGGTAATGATCTTGGGTCCGGTGATATAATCTCCGTACTCAGCAGTGTTGGAGATGGAATATCTCATTCCTGCAAAGCCTGACTGATAGATCAGATCAACGATGAGCTTCATCTCGTGGATACACTCAAAGTAAGCATTTCTGGGATCATATCCTGCTTCAACAAGAGTCTCAAAGCCTGCCTGCATAAGTGCGCAAACACCGCCGCAAAGAACAGCCTGCTCACCGAAGAGGTCGGTCTCAGTCTCGGTCTTGAATGTGGTCTCGAG
>CACXGM010000162.1 GCA_902767075.1 uncultured Lachnospiraceae bacterium | reverse complement strand
GACATCTTCTTCATTTGTAGGCTTTATCAGCATATTTCCGGATTTGTAATCGTATCTGCCCTTTTTCATACATTAACCCATTTCAATGCATTTAACAAAATATACACGTTTTTAAGGCTTATCTCTTAGGTGACATCAGCTCATACATGGCTCTGTTAAGCCCTGCTACGGTAAGCTTATACATCGGGAACAGCTCTTTGCATGCAGTCTCAGCCTCTCTCCAGGGCGCTTTACCCGGAGCCATCTTCGGATTCAGCCATACGACCTTCTTGTAATGTCTTTTAACCAGTTTGAGCCATTCGTAACCGGAAAGACCGCCATTCGGCCCCCTGTAATTCCCTGTGTCCGAATACAACTCTTCCGGTGCCATAGCAGCATCACCGACTATAATGACCTTATAATCACTGTCGGCATTTCTAAAGAGCCACTCCGTCTCCACCCAGTCACCGTTTTCACACTCGGGCGTCTTATAAAGATGATTATAAATACAGTTATGAAAATAATAGCATTTTACATCTTTGTAATGATTTGATTTGTTTACCGACTGAAACAGATCATTTAACAGAGATGAATAGGGGATCATAGTTCCGCCGCTGTCCATCAGAAGCATCAGCTTAACCGAATTCTTTCTGGGCTTTTTCATCTCTATGGATAAACAGCCGCCTCTTTTACATGTGGTATCGACAGTCTTGTCAATATCAAGCTCTGTCTCGGGAATATCAAGATTTGCGGAAAACTGTCTGAGTCTTCTGAAGGCAAGCTGAAACTGCCTGTTATCCATAACTCTGTCGTCTCTGAAATCCCGATACTTTCTTGTTCCGATAACGGAAAAAGCGCTCTGATATCCGGTCTGCCCGCCGACTCTTACACCGCCGACATTACCTCCCATGTTACCAAAGGATGTCTTTCCCATAGTACCTATCCAGAAAGAACCGCCGTTATGCTCCTCGTTCTGATCTCTGAGACGCTGTTTAAACTTTTCTTCAACATCATCTTTATCGATTTGAAGATCCTCGGTCTGGTTTAGGTGCTTTCTTGCTTCCTCATGTGCCAGCTCCAGCATATCGGATTTATCAAGCCAGCGAAGCATCTGCGCGCCAACTTCAGTCTCCCTTTCGGCAGCCTTAAAGCACTCTTCGAAAGCCATATCAAATTTGTCATACTCAGTCTCAGACTTAACCAGGATCATTCTGGACACATAATAAAACTGTGTCAGACTACTGCCGCACAATCCCTTATCCAGGGCGTTCTGCAGGTCTAGAAACTCTCCCAGTGTAACATGAAGACCTTTTGCCCTCAGGCTTTCAAAAAAGTTCTGAAACACTAGATAAGTCCGCCCTTCCTAACCAGTTCCAAGTCCTCATCCTTTTTAACAACAACTCCCACAAAGGGAAGTTTACTTCTGATCTGATCCGCAGAAATACCGCCGATCTGAAGAGCATTCACCCAGTCGATAAGTTCCGACGTGCTGGGCTTTTTGCGGATATCATGAATATTTCTGATATCATAGAAAGTATCCATGGCCGCATTAAGAAGATTCTCTTCCACATTTGGATAATGAACCTTGACTATCTGAGCCATCAGTTCCTTATCAGGGAAATCAATATAGTGGAAAATACATCTTCTCAGAAATGCATCGGGAAGCTCCTTTTCCGCATTTGATGTAATGATAACAATCGGCCTGTGCTTTGCCTTAACAGTCCTCTTTGTCTCATTTATATAAAACTCCATCTGATCAAGCTCCCACAGAAGATCATTTGGAAACTCCAGATCAGCCTTATCTATCTCATCTATCAGCAGAACCACCTGTTCTTCCGAATCAAATGCCTCTCCTAATTTACCAAGCTTTATATACCTTGCAATATCATCAACTCCGCTCTCACCGAACTGACCGTCATAAAGCCTCTGGATCGTATCATAAATATACAATCCCTCCTGAGCCTTAGTCGTAGACTTAATATTCCAGATGATAAGTCTCTTACCAAGTGCTGCCGAAACAGCCTGCGCAAGCTGAGTCTTTCCCGTTCCCGGCTCACCCTTTATAAGAAGAGGCTTTTCAAGCGCCATTGCAATATTAACACTCGCCATCAACTCTTCACTTGCTACATAATCCTGTGTACTCTCAAAATTCTGCATCTTTTTTCCTTAATTTTTTTCTTTAATCTTTATTCTTAAATCTTTATTCTATAGTGTTAAAAGTAATCTTTTAATTCTTTTTATTCTGTATCAGGGATTAACATAATGGCATTCGTAAGCGCACCCTAAAGCACCGCCGGTACTTATCGAAAACAAGCGCAGCTGTTTGAGATTAGTACCGCTGCGTGTGCGATCGGAGCGAAAGCGTGTGCGCGTCGAATACATTATGTAAATCCCGTCACTAGGATTCAAAATAACATTTAAAACGCAATTTCATCTTTGCGTTCACGGTTCATCAACTCATTAAACGCATCAATCGCTTTCTTATCTTCAAACAATACCTGATTAACCTGCTCGATTATAGGCATCTGAATATTATACTTCTCAGCCAGAGCTCTTGCCGCTTTTGCAGAATATACGCCCTCAACCACCTGCTGAACCTCATCCATGGCTTCCTGCATAGTCTTTCCCTGACCAATGAGTATACCTGCTCTTCTGTTTCTGGAATGCATGCTGGCACAGGTAACAATAAGGTCACCTATACCTGTCAGACCGTTAAATGTCTCAGCCTTACCGCCCATGGCTGTTCCCAGTCTGGACATTTCGGCGATACCTCTGGTGATAATAGCAGCCTTTGCATTATCTCCGTATCCGAGACCGTCTGAAATACCTGCCGCAAGTGCAATGACATTTTTAAGTGATCCGCCAAGCTCAATACCCAGCACATCACTGCTTGTATATACCCTGAAAACATCACACATAAAGAGATTCTGGATATACTTGGCAGTCTCTTTGTTGCTCGAACCCACAACAACAGTTGTCGGCATGAATTTGCTGACTTCCTCCGCATGGGAAGGTCCGGACAATGCTGCAACATCAGCCTGAGGTATCTCATCGGAAATGATATCCGTCTGAGTCATTAAAGT
>CACXGM010000161.1 GCA_902767075.1 uncultured Lachnospiraceae bacterium | reverse complement strand
CCTGTCAAGATCGGGCTTCTTTGCTTCACTTAAGTTTGTCAGAGCATCGCCCCACTCCCGGATCACATGGCTGAGATAATAGGCAAATTTTTTGTCTTCATAGATAAGATCCAAGCCAAAGAGTTCATCCATAAACTTTGAATACATCTCAAATTCAGGCTCGGATTTTCTTTCTCTTAAGCCCTTTACCACCCTGCTCTTTTCCTCTCCGCATTCAGAAACCGTGGCGGAGGCTAAAATGGCAAAATAGTATTTGTCCTTCTCTATCATGAGCTTGTTCTTCAGAATATTGTAACCGTTGGTTACCAGATATTCTCTCATCTCCGGCACCTCGCTCTGGGGCTGAAGTACCAGATATTTTGCCTTCTTTGCGATATCTGCGCTGTTTGACAGAATATCAGCGATGGTCCGCTGTCCCATTCCGGCGATCACTATGACCTCAGCATCTTCGCAGTTCACAGCCTCCAGTCCCGGTGCAAGCTCCGTTCTGATACGGTCTGAAAGACAAGCCTTTTCTATATTTCTTTTTGCATGTTCCAGGGGGCCTTCTTTAATATCACAGGCAACCGCTCTGTCTGAAATCCCGCGCTGCACCAGAGCTATGGAAACATATCCGTGGTCGCATCCTATATCTGCGACGCTTGAACACTTGGGGACCAGTGAAACTATCCCCTCAGTCCTCTCCGTGAGCTTGGGAACAAAAACCTTAGACATTTGTCTTCCTCTTATTCAAGATAATCCTTGAGCTGCTTGTACTTTCCGGGCTGACGGAGTCTTCTCAGGGCCTTAGCTTCGATCTGACGGATACGTTCACGGGTGACATTGAACACCTTACCTACCTCTTCCAGTGTCCTTGCCTTTCCGTCATCAAGACCGAATCTTAATCTTAATACCTTCTGCTCTCTGTCTGCGAGAGTATCAAGCACCTTGTCGATCTGTTCTCTTAAGAGAGTAGCTGTAGCTGCATCCGCAGGCGAAGGAACATTATCATCCTGTATGAAATCTCCAAGATGGCTGTCCTCCTCCTCACCGATGGGAGTCTCCAAAGATACGGGCTCCTGTGAGATCTTGAGGATCTCGCGCACCCTCTCTACAGAGATATTCATCTCCTCAGCGATCTCCTCGGGCATGGGCTCACGGCCCTTTTCCTGGAGAAGCTGACGGCTTACACGGATGAGCTTATTGATGGTCTCAACCATATGAACGGGGATACGGATGGTACGAGCCTGGTCCGCAATCGCTCTGGTGATAGCCTGTCTGATCCACCATGTTGCATAGGTGGAGAATTTGTATCCCTTGGTGTAATCGAACTTTTCAACAGCCTTGATCAGTCCCAGGTTACCTTCCTGGATCAGGTCGAGGAAGAGCATTCCTCTTCCCACATATCTCTTTGCAATGCTGACAACCAGACGAAGGTTAGCTTCTGCAAGACGCTTCTTTGCCGCTTCACCGTCATCTATGGCAAGCTGCATTGCAGCAATATCCTTTGCAAGCTTTGTTGCCTTGCGGGACTTTTTATCCTCGATGGCCTCATACTTTTCCTTTGCCTCGGCGATATTTCCGGCCGCCTCGTCACCTGCTTCCATCTTCTTGGCAAGCTCGATCTCCTCATCTGCTGTGAGAAGTGGCACCTTACCGATTTCCTTCAAGTACATCTTTACGGGATCCTCGGTGCTGACACCATCGGGCACGGAGAAATCAAGGCTCTCGATGTCCACTTCCTCCGCCTCTGCCATAATCATCTCATCATCGGGCACTTCATCAAGGTCTGCATCCGAATCAAAATCGATATCGTCGATATCTGCGGTCAGGTCTTCCTCGGTGGGCTCCTCCGAAGTGGAAAGCACCTCTATTCCCACAGCATCGAAATACTCTTCAATACGGTCCTGGCTTTCTTCATCCAGCTCCATATCCGCGAACGCTTCGTCGATCTCTTTCTGCTCCAGGACATTCTTTTTCTTTGCGGCGGATGCCTGCAGTTCCTTGAGCTTTTCTTCGAATTTGGCCATCATGTTCTCGTCCATTGTTTATTCCTCTCCTACAGATACCGTCCCGGCTCTGTAATAAAAATTTTAATTAAGGCTGACGCCAGTCTTTTTAAGGCTTTCCAGGTCTTTTTTCAGCATTATGGATTCTTTTAGTTTTGACATATCATTTGCGTTATTTTCGCAAAAATGATTATAGCTGTTTTCACGAACCCTTATCACTATATCCGAAAAGGATTTTTTCCTCTCCTCCGGGGTTTCCGTGTCAGGAAGTCTGGCCTGGAATATTCCCGCCACTTCGTTTCTGTCTTCCTCATCAAACATATCTATAACAGCCGCTGGATCGAGATTACCGTTCTCTATGCCGGTAAATATTTCTTCCGCAACCTTTCGATACATCTCATCGGTAAAATCAGAAAGTGAAATATATTTCTTAACCTTGGGAAGAAGCTCCGGCTCATCCGTGATCCAGGTAAGGAGCCTGGCCTGCGCAGCCTTATCGCTGTCCTCCTCCGAGGTTTTTTCTTTTTTTAAAGACTTTGGCTTCTGATAGCTTTCTGCGGTGACACCTCTCGATGCCAGATCTATCACAAAATTCTTCATCTTGCCGGAATCTATGCCGTATTTCTCGCATATTCCCTGAAGGTAATTGTCCCGCTCTAATGGCTCTTCAAATTCCTCACAGAGCTTTTTTGCTATCTCGCGGTAGAATTCCGTGCGGCTCTCGGGGTCATTTTGATCATATTTGTCATGTATGGTCCTGATCCTGAAATAGAAGCTGTTTTCCGCCGTATCTATCCTCTTTTGAAACTCCTCGGTACCCAGCGCCTTGATGAACTCATCCGGGTCCTTGTAGGGTCTCATATCTATGACTCTGCCGGAAATACCCGCCTGCTTTAATATGTCTATAGCGCGAAGAGCTGCATTGACTCCCGGCCCGTCGCTGTCATAAGCTAAATACACCTTCTTTGTGTATCTGGATATCAGTCTCGCCTGCTCCTGTGTAAAGGCGGTACCCAGGGAAGCCACGGCCTGATTAAAGCCCGCCTGGTGCATGGCTATGACATCCATATATCCCTCACAGAGAATAAAATTTCCGCTTCTGGAATTTCTTGCAAAAACAAAGCCGTAAAGATTCTTTCTCTTATCGAAGATATCCGTCTCCGGCGAATTTAAGTATTTTGGTTTGGCATCCCCCAATACTCTTCCGCCGAATCCGATGACTCTGTGATTTGCATCCATGATAGGGTACATGACCCTGTTCCAAAAAGGACTGGACAGACCGTTTTTCTCGGAGGAACTCGCTATTCCCGCCCCTTTTATCTCATCGTCGGAAAAGCCCTTTGACCTTAAGTACTCCACCACTTCACGCCCATTTATACCGGCGAAGCCTAAGCCGAACTGTTTCATGGTCTCCTCGGTGAGTCCTCTGTCACAGAAATACTTAAGTCCTCTTTCTCCGTGGGGTGATCGCAGGCATTTATAAAAGTAGGTGGCCGCCTCCTTGTTTACCTCAAGGAGTCGCAGTTTTCGGTTAGCCCTTCTCTTTTCCTCATCGGAGATCTCCACCTCCGGGAGAGCGATGCCTGACCTGTCGGCCAGTATCTTGACTGCCTCCGGAAAGGTCACATTCTCATATTTCATTATAAAGGTGATCACATTCCCGGCCTCACCGCATGCAAAGCATTTATATATCTGCTTTGATCTGCTGACGGAAAACGATGGTGTGTGGTCGCTGTGGAAGGGACAGATACCTACATAATTGGCACCTTTTTTGGTCAGGCTGATGTACGAGCCCACCACATCCACTATATCGCTCCGAGACCGGACCTCTGCGATCAGATCATCCGAATAATACATTGCTGTCAATACCCCCAGCTCTTGGGAACAAATACATCCTGGAACACATCTATGGCGTAATGATCGCTCATGGAAGCCACATAATCACAGGTGACTCTGGCTCTCTCTTCGCCGTTGTTCATAAGGTCACGGTAGCTCTTCGGAAGCTGCTCGGGATGGTTAAAATAATGCTCATAAAGCCTCTCCACCAGTTCCTCCGCTTTGCTTTCCTCCGATTTGGCATCCGGATTGGTATATACGTTTTCAAACATGAAGCGCCTGATGGCCTGCATGGCAGAGCCCACTTCCTCGCTCATGACAATATCATTTTTATCCGTGCTGTTTGTAATGATGTCGTGGATCAATGTATCAAGTCTGGCTCCGGGAGTCGACCCCAAAACCTTTCTTATCTCAAGGGGGACATCCATCTCCGTGAGGATCCCCGCTCTCACCGCATCATCCATATCATGATGAATATATGCGATCTTGTCGGAAAGCCTGACCACCTTTCCCTCCAATGTGGAAGGATTGCCGGAGGTCTGATGGTTTCTGATACCGTCCCTGGTCTCCCAGGTAAGATTCAGTCCCGCTCCGTCCTTTTCCAATATCTCCACCACTCGAACGCTCTGTTCGCTGTGTTCAAAGCCCATGGGGCAGACTCTGTTTAAAGCTCTCTCCCCCGCATGTCCGAAGGGGGTATGTCCCAGATCGTGGCCCAGCGCTATAGCCTCGGTAAGGTCCTCATTTAACCGAAGGGCCTTTGCAATGGTCCTG
>CACXGM010000160.1 GCA_902767075.1 uncultured Lachnospiraceae bacterium | reverse complement strand
TAGGGCTGAAGTGATCTCTTGAAAGGCTTGTCAGTCTGGAAGCCAACGATGGTCTCCTTGCTCTTATCCAGGTATCCGGGGCCGTGTGAAGTGATGGTAGAAACTACCTTGGTGTCCATATCAAGAACGCCGCCTGCTTCACGCTCCTTCTTCTGAAGATCAAGAACCATTGCCCAAAGATCCTTTGTGTTCTGGGTAGGTCCTGCGAGGAAACTCTCATCTCCGTCATAGGGAGTGTAGTTTCTCTGGATGAAGTCGCGGACATTGATCTCTCTGTCCCACTTACCTGTTACAAAATCTTGCCATTCAGGTCTCATTACAAAATGCCTCCTATAAAAAAATAAAAATTTGTTATAAATTGAAGCGCATAGGGCTTCGAATTTGACTTCTTATAATTATAGGTAATCGGATTGAGATAGTCAAGCAAACCCGCCACAAAATAATCGTTAAATAACTTGTTAAAAAGAGACGGAATTATGTGCGTTATTACCATATTTTCAGCACGTTACAAATGCAAAGTGATAAAAGTTTAGAAAACTTTAAGAGCCCGCTTCTTGACGAAAGGGATAAAAAGTTATAAAAGAGTTGTAGACAATTACTCTCAGACGAGAAAAACGGAGGAAAAAGAACATGACAGGTATTACCAAAGATATGACTATGGGCGAGATCATCTCTGTACAGCCCGATGTTATTCCTATTTTGATGAGCGCAGGAATGCACTGCATCGGATGCCCTTCATCCGCAGGTGAGTCCCTGGAGATGGCAGCAGCCGTACATGGCATCGATATCGATGAACTCATGAAGGCTATCGAAGAGGCCTAAGCGATGATGCTCGTGTCCTTTACGAGCATCACGGTGGTAGAAGTCACAAAAAAAGCGCGGTTTCAAACCGCGCTTTTCGATTGCAAAATTTATGCCAGTTTTGAGATCGCTCCGCTCAATATGAGAGCGTCATTATGCTCCTTCATGAAGTCGCATGCGGTACTGGGAATGCTGCGTCCCTTTGCATACTCGGAAGCCAGCAGGCACGCATTTTTGAATTCGTTTTTCTCGATGTTCTCGGGACGGATCACCAGAAGATAATCGCCATCTGCGGATTTGTAAAGTGAACTCTCGCCGGAGAAGTTCTTTGCCTGCCTTGCAAAATCCATAACGTGGGACAGTGAACTGAAGCTGAATACAAATCCGTGCTTCGGTGCCTGCTCTGCCATGGCCTCACCCAGCATCTCACTGAAGGAAGGTTCGTTCTTTGCGGCTGCCTTTTCGAAGAGATCGCTGATGTAGTCGTCGCCGTCTTCATCGTAGTCGTCATCTTCGTCCGCAGGGTTGTTATAAGGGGAGAACCTGGAAAACCTGGTATCCAGCTCCTCGGGATCTTCTATCTTCGTGATGATAAGGACGATGGCATCCGCGTTAATGGGGATAGCTTCCACCATAATGGGCATGTTATCCGTCTCAAAACCGTACTCGTAATCCGCCTGCTTCATCATCTCCCGGAAAAGACTCTGGGTTTTCTCCGAGCCGTAAGCAAGCTCGCTTATACGCAGGTTCCGCGCGGCAAGGTCCGCTCTCGTCAAGGTACATCTTATTTGATTTTCGCTTAATTTTTCTATTTTCATAAAAACCTCGCTTTTTGTACCTCTTTTGGTTTTACATAATATAGCCTTTTATGAAGCATTAGTCAATAAAAACAGGGCTTATTTTATAAAAAGTTTATCGGTTAAAATCCGGGCCGGGATCATGTACAGAATTAACAAATTTTTTTTCTGAATGACAGCTATGTCACGAAATTTCTGTCTCTTTTAACAAATCACTGCGAACCCGGAAAAAGCTCACCGTGAACACATATGCGAACGGTAAAAAAGAGTTCGTGAAAAGCCCGGTAGTAAGCAAAATGACGAAGGAAAAAACTCCTTGAAACCCCTGAATTTCCCACATATAATCGGCTCAAACATCAAGGAGCAAATCAAGGCCGGAAGGGTGGTGAGGTGTTTAATTTAAGGTTATTGTTATTTGTTCTATCGGTTTGTAAATTATCTTTTGTTTATATATAACTCCCGGATCGGGAGGCCCCCTACGAACATATGATTTTCAAGCCATCTTAAACCTTCTGAGAATTGTCACAATACAATTCCCTGTGTTTTTTCCCGCATATGTACTTGACGGGCCCTGCGAAAGATGTTTTGGGAAAATATATCACATCCTTTTGGATAAAAGGGACAAGGATTGTCATTGCTTTCTCCTGATGAGCCTGCATTAAATGACAGGGAACTGTCGCTGAGCAAAAACAGCAGGCAAAAAAATAGTAATGACGGCAATTAAATGGTGTGTTAGAATAAATATGTATGCGCTGACAAAATCAAGGTTTTTTGAGGGGGCGCTACAGTTTATCTGACACACCTTTTGCTATACCAGGGGAACAAAGTGCAAAAAGCGAATTGTGCTTGCACATATGAGCATTTTGAGCTTTGTGACCCGCACAAACATGATGCCCGAGCGTTTTGCAAAGCAAAATGCGGGGTGCGAAGCAAAGGAGCAATTTCCATGCAAAGCAGGAAATTAGCGGATTGCGAATGTTTGCAGGATTGCGAAGCAATCCGTGGTATAGCACCTACTGTGTCGTCAAACATACAGAGAGTTGTCAAACATACAGAGAGTAAGAAGAGAAGAACACATGAAAAAGAAGATCATAGTTGTCGCTGTAGCGATAGTTGCAATTGTGCTTATAGCATATTTCGGAGTGGGAAGAAATCTCTATGAGAAATATTCCTACGGTACCGAAAAAGAGAACCTGGATGAGTTTTTCGGAGTGAGCGGGGACGAGCTTGCGATAATTTATAAGAACGTTCAGTCCCAGGATAAGGCCATTGTCAGAGACGGCGTTTGTTATCTGAAATTTCTCAGCATTGAGGAGAGGATAGGGGAAGGCTTTTATTTCGATCCCGAATATAATGGCGGAACCTTAATGTTTACCAGCGCTGACGGAACCTACGAGACTGTTTTGGACAGTTCCTCCTACACCCTTGACGGAGGGGCGGAGACAAATCTCGGACATGCCACCTGCTTTATGGACGACGGTCTTTTGTATGTCGCTTCTGATTATATGAGCAGATTCATCAATTGTTCAGTGGATATTTACGACAAGCATGTCAGAATACAGTCCGATTGGGATTACTATGATGCCATGGAAGTCACCTCGGATACGCAGATCAGATCCCTTGGCGGTATCAAGAGCCCAATCCTGAGAGAGGTTGAAAAGGGCGAGACGGTGGAACTGATCGAGGAGATGGAGGAATGGAGCAAGGTCATGACCTCCGACGCTTTTATAGGCTACATCGAGAACAAGAGGATGAAACCTCTTGGCAGCAAGCAGTATGATCAGCCCATCGCGCCGGATATTTCCGATATCGCACCCATAACGCTTTCAGAGAGGGTGGTCCTGGGATTTCATTCCGTAGCGGGAACTACCGGAAATGACACTATTTACAGCATGATAGAGGAAGGAAAAGGGATGAATGTTATTGCTCCCACCTGGTTTTCGCTGGTGGACAATGAGGGCGGTATCAGGAATTTCGGCTCCTCGGGTTATATTCAGACTGCACACGAAAACGGCCTGAAGGTGTGGGCTGTTGCGGATGATTTCAACTACAGGAATGAGACCGGAGACAGTACCATCAGCGACCTGGATATTCTTTCCGACACCGCAAAGAGAAGAAATCTTGAGAGGAATCTGGTGAATTCTGCGGTGGAGCTTGGAGCGGACGGACTCAATCTCGATTTTGAGAAGCTGAACGCGGACTGTGGTTCACACTATGCTCAGTTTCTTAAGGAACTTTCCGTTATGACTCATAACAGGGGTCTTACCTTAAGTGTGTGCAACTATGTTCCGTATAATTACAATGAATTTTACAGATTGGATGTACAGGGTAAGTTTGTGGATTATGTTCTCATAATGGGATATGACGAGCATTATCACGGAAGCGGAAATATAGGAAGCGTGGCAAGCTTTGATTTCACATGCTACGGTCTTGACAAGACTATGGAAAATGTACCTGCGGAGAGGATCATAAATGCGGTTCCTTTCTACACCATAGTCTGGAAAAATGACGGCGGTGTGATCACGGATTCCTATCTTACTCTTGTAAACGAATCCGAGTATATGTCAAAATACAATATTCAGTACGACTGGGATGAGAGCACCTGCCAGAATTACGCGGAGTGGCAGAGCGGATCCGCGACATACTATGTGTGGTTTGAAGATTCACAGTCCATCTCCGCAAAGCTGAACGCCATGAACACCAGAAACATAGGCGGCGTAGGTGTGTGGAGACTGGGATACGGAACTCCCGATGTCTGGAATCTCATAGGTATGTACAAGACCATGAAGACAGAAAGCAGTAATTGATCTGATGGAAACAGAGATTATCAGAATAAAAAAAGATAAGGGTGAAGGATTATCTCCGGAGGATCTGAAAAACATAGAGCATGCCGGAGAGATCATTAAAAAAGGCGGATTGGTGGCGTTTCCCACTGAGACGGTGTACGGCCTTGGCGGAAATGCGCTGGAGCCGGAAAGTTCAAAAAAAATATATGCGGCAAAGGGCCGACCTTCGGACAACCCTTTGATCGTCCATATCTGTGATTTTAAAGATGTTTATGAGATAGCCCGGGATGTGCCGGAAGAAGCTGTGAAACTGGCTGAGGTTTTCTGGCCCGGTCCTCTCACCATGATATTGAAAAAGAAAGAGATTGTCCCGAATGAGACAACAGGAGGCCTGGATACGGTGGCCATCAGATTCCCGTCGGACATTGTGGCCCGGGAGCTGATCAGGGCATCGGGCGGATTTGTGGCTGCCCCCAGCGCAAATATTTCCGGAAGGCCCAGCCCCACGGAAGTCAAATATGTGATAGAGGACATGTCTGGACGGATCGGTGCTATAATAGACGGCGGAGAGGGTGAGATCGGGATCGAGTCCACCATAGTGGACCTGACTGTGAACCCGCCGGTTGTTCTAAGACCCGGCTTTATCACCAATGAGATGATAGGCAGCGTGCTGGGGGAGGGGATCGAAACGGACCGTGCCATCATAGATGCCGACAGCGGTTTAAAGCCAAAGGCACCGGGTATGAAATACAGGCACTACGCCCCTAAGGGGGAGCTGGTCATCGTTGAAGGAAAGGATGAGGAGGTTCTGAGTCGCATCAATGAGCTTCTCAAAGAAGACAGGGCATCCGGATTTAAGACCGGTGTCATCTGCTGCGATGAAAACTCGGACCGATATGATGCGGACGCGATAAAACTCTCAGGCAAAAAGGGAGATACAAAGGAAGCGGCACACAGGCTTTATTCCATTCTCAGAAGCTTTGATGATGAGAATGTTGAAAAGATATATTCCGAAGGCTTTGACAGAGAAGGCTTCGGAGCAGCGATCATGAACCGCCTTTTAAAGGCGGCAGGTCACAAAATAATAAACCTTAATCAGGTAGAAAGAGGCAGAAAATGAAGATTGCCATAGGAAGCGATCACGGTGGATTTGAACTCAAGGAAACCGTAAAAAAGCATTTACAGGATAGAGGCTTTGAGGTGCAGGACTGCGGAACCTACAGTCTTGACAGCTGCGATTATCCTCAGTTTGGAAAGGCAGTTGCAAAGAAGGTGGCAGCAGGCGAGTGTGAAAAGGGCATTGTTGTCTGCACTACCGGTATCGGTATCAGCATCGCAGCCAACAAGGTAAAGGGAGTAAGATGCGCGCTTTGCTCCGAACCCCTTTCCGCAAAGATGACCAGACTTCACAACGACGCAAATGTTCTGGCAATGGGAGGAAAGATGATCGGTGAGAATCTCGCTCTGGAGATCACCGACGTATTTTTGGATACACCCTTCTCCGCGGAGGAAAAACACATCAGAAGAGTAAATCAGTTAGAAGAGGATTAATACATATCATTTGGAGGTTACACAATGTCTAAAGTAGTAGTTATGGATCACCCGCTTATTCAGCATAAGATCGGTTTTATCAGAAGGACCGAGACCGGAACAAAGGATTTCAGAGATACCATCAGTGAGATAGCAATGCTTATCTGCTATGAGGCAACCAGGGACTTAAAGCTCAAGGATGTTGAGATCGAGACACCCATCTGCAAGACCACGGTCAAGGAACTCAGCGGAAAGAAGCTGGCTGTTATTCCCATCCTGAGAGCAGGTCTTGGAATGGTGGACGGTATGCTGAATCTCATACCCACAGCAAAAGTAGGCCACATAGGACTTTACAGAGATCCTGAGACCCACAAGCCTGTTGAGTATTATTGCAAGCTGCCTGCAGACTGTGATGAGAGAGAGGTTTTCGTGGTTGATCCCATGCTGGCTACCGGCGGATCCGCAGTGGCTGCCATCCAGATGTTAAAAGACAAAGGCTGTAAGAATATTCACTTTATGTGCATCATTGCCGCTCCCGAGGGAATCAAGGCAATGACTGAGGCGCATCCCGACATCGATCTCTATGTGGGATCCCTTGACGAGAAGCTTAACGAGCACGCATACATCGTACCCGGCCTCGGCGACGCAGGAGATCGTATTTTTGGTACCAAGTAACGTGCGCCGCGTACTGTGCGGCCACGTGTCAGGCGCGAACGCTTCACCGCGCATGACATACGGAGCGCAGCGGAGTATTACGCCGCGTCCCGGCGGCTTTGCCGGCGCACGCGGAAAGTTCGATAGC
>CACXGM010000159.1 GCA_902767075.1 uncultured Lachnospiraceae bacterium | reverse complement strand
TATGAGGTTGATAGGAATGAGGTGTAAGAGTGGTAACACTTTCAGCTGACATTTACTAATCGGTCGAGGGCTTGTTCAAGGTGGATGGAAATATTGATTCGTGTTCGGTTTTGAAGGAATAAATTCCGCAAGCGGAATTTAAGCCCCCGCTGCAGAGTACGCAGCGCGGGAAAAATACTCCGCTACGCTTCGTATCGCTCTCACGTTCTTGCAAGCAAGAATGCTGACGCGATCAAAAATCAGCGATTTTTGATTTTTCCTCGATAGCTCAATGGTAGAGCACTCGGCTGTTAACCGAGTTGTTGTAGGTTCGAGCCCTACTCGGGGAGCTTTTATTATATATATATGTTTATTTTATGGCTCCGTGGTCAAGAGGTTAAGACATCGCCCTTTCACGGCGGTAACACGGGTTCAATTCCCGTCGGAGTCACTTAACCCCCGCCGCACAGTACGCGGCGCGGAAGAGTCCTCCGCTAGCGCTTCGGCTGGCACTCGCACATTTGCTGCGCAAATATGCTGTTGCCATCGTCGATCTGCTACGCAGATACGACGACTCTTAGGGTGCCATAGCCAAGTGGTAAGGCGTGGGACTGCAACTCCCTGATCGGCGGTTCAAATCCGTCTGGCACCTCACTAAAAAAGACTTAAGATATTCTCTTAAGTCTTTTTTTGATTATTTACTTGTAAGGTTTATTTTGATCCGGTTTGGATTATTTTTAAATATAGAGTGGCATACATAAGCGGCGGCGGCTCCCTGGAGTGCGTGATCGTTTCCCATGGCGGGGATGTTATTGCCATATTTGTCGCCCAGCTTATACATAGGAAGACCGAAGGAATATTCCAGATAAATAAAAGGAATATTCGCATAGGTTAATTCTTTCACGTTTTTCTTTTCAATCATAAAAATACGCTTGTCGGTCAGGATAAAACCGGTTTTTCCATGTGAAAAGAGTCCATCATCATAATATAATACGATATGCTCTCCGGGACTAAGCTGGATGCGCTGTTTAACCTCTGACATGTTTTCTTCACGTATGCCGGGTGCACTTACATCTGAATACATAGGAATCAAGTAGGTTCTCATATGATCCTCTACTGCTTCGGGCGTATCATATTCATTTAAGCAACTGATAAAAGAAGTAATGGAAGGTGCAAACTTGGGATTGCTTATAATACTTTCATAATCCCATTCATAATTGAACCAATCCTTATTAATGAGAATGGCATTGTCTGCTGTGTCTGTACTCTCATCGAGTGAGAATTCGGATCCACAATAAGGGCAGATCATTTTTTTTCTGCTCGGCGCCATTTCCAGTTTTCCGGAGCAATTAGGACATTTGTTTAATTCCATGGAGAATAATCCTTTCTATAATATAGATTTATATCTTTTAAGCACCATATATTTTAAATCCGTTAGTAAAAGCAGATTCACTTATATATTGAGTCCTTCACGATCAATTTATTGTCTGGGTTATAAATTCCTAGATGGAATTATATCACGAAAAAAAGGTGCCTGTCACCATGAACAAAATATGAACAAAAAACTTGAAAAATCGCTTGATTTAATGGACTAAGTATGTTATCATTTCATTTCGTGATATATTTTCTATGAAGCGCGTAAAATGTGCGTTTCGGCATACGGGTCGGACAGATCTGTATGTACCTTGCTCGCGGAAAGCGGGCCGGAGACCAAAAGGAGGTAACAGATGAACAAGTATGAATTAGCCGTTGTTGTCAGCGCTAACCTCGAAGACGAACAGAGAAATGCTACCGTTGATAAGGTAAAAGCACTCGTTGAGAGATTCAAGGGCAACATCACAGAGGTGGATGAGTGGGGCAAGAAGAAGCTTGCTTACGAAATCCAGAAGATGAAAGAAGCATACTATTACTTCATTCGTTTCGAGGCTGATGTTGACGCACCTGCAGAGATCGAAAGCAGAATCCGCATCATGGATGGCGTCATCAGATTCTTAATCGTTAGACAAGACGAAGCTTAAGAAAGAGAGTAGAGTATGAACAAAGTAATTCTTATGGGCAGGCTTACCCGTGATCCCGAAGTCAGGGTTTCTACGGGCGAGAGACAGACTACTATAGGCAGATTTTCTATTGCAGTTGACCGTAGGTTTAAGAGAGAAGGACAGGCAGAAGCCGATTTCTTCAATTGCACCACCTTTGGAAAGCAGGCAGAGTTTGTTGAGAAGTATCTTCATAAGGGAACAAAGGTTGTCGTAGTCGGCAGCGTTCAGAATGATAATTACACCAACAAAGAGGGCCAGCAGGTTTACAGCGTGCAGATCATGGTTGACGAGATCGAATTCGCAGAGAGCAAGAATGCCTCTGAGTCTTCAGGCAATACTTATCAGAATGCACAGCCTGCTTCCGGAAATGCAAATGATTTCATGAACATTCCGGATGGAGTAGTCGAAGATTTACCGTTCAATTAGGAGTTAGTTTCAGGAGGAAATAAAAATGGCAATCGTAAAGACAGAACGTCCCGAAGGCCCCGCTAAGAGAAAGGGCGGAATCCGCAGACGTAAGAAGGTTTGCATTTTCTGTGGTAAGGACAACGTTATTGATTATAAGGATGCAGCAAAGCTTAAGAAGTTCGTTTCCGAGAGAGGAAAGATTCTTCCCCGCCGCATCACCGGTAACTGCGCAAAGCATCAGAGAGAGCTCACCGTAGCTATCAAGCGTGCTCGTCAGCTCGCTATTATGCCTTACGTTCAGGATTAATCCGCAGGCAAAGATTTTACAGGACATTTTCCGAAAGGAAGATGTCCTTTTTTTATACCTTGGACTTATAGAGTGATATGTGGTAAAATAGGATAGATTTCGCTAATAGGCTTATGCCTCAAAAAAGGGATATCATGAAGACAAAAATGAGGATAAAGGGACGTCTTCGCACGTACCTGAAATTTACAATTTATCTGGGTATTCTGCTGGTAGTTATCGATATAGCTGCATTTCTGATCAATACTACCGCGGGCTGGCTCATAGCCGTATTTACCGTATTTTACCTGGCTATCACTTTGATCTTGTATTTTTACAACAAGCCACTCATCATGAATGAGTTGGTGAGCTTTGCCACGGAATACGGGCAGATTCAAAAGAAGCTCTTAAGAGAGCTGGATCTTCCCTATGCCCTTTTGGACGAAGAGGGAAAGATCATGTGGACCAACAGGGCTTTTGAACACGTGGTCCATCAGCCAAAGGGATATTCCAAGAGCATCACCAGTCTGTTCCCCATGATCACATATGACAGGCTTCCCGTCAGCAGTGAAGTGGAAGAATCAGAATGTAACATAGAGTTTGAGGGAAGGGATTACACAGCCAGGTTTCGCCGGATTCCTCTTTCCGAAATGGCGGAGCACAGTGACATCATAGAGGCAAAGGGATACAACGGATACCTGATCGCATGCTTCCTCTTTGATGAGACGGCGCTTCATATTGCACTGCAGGAATTGGACGATCAGAGCCTCAGCGTGGGCATGATCTATCTGGACAACTATGATGAAGCGTTAGAGAGCGTGGAGGAAGTAAGACAGTCGCTTCTCGTTGCACTTATAGACCGTAAGGTAAATAAATATGTATCGGGAATAGACGGTATCTGCCGTAAGATGGAAAAGGATAAATTCCTGATCATCCTGAGAAAGAAAGCAGTCACCCAGCTTCAGGAATCACACTTTGAACTCCTGGAGGATATCAAGACCGTTAATATCGGAAACGAGATGGCAGTGACCATCAGTATCGGTCTCGGTGTGGACGGTCTCACCTACGCGCAGAATTATGAGTTTGCCAGAAATGCCATTGACCTCGCCCTTGGAAGAGGCGGAGATCAGGCAGTTATAAAGACGCCGGAAGCCGTAACATATTATGGTGGAAAGAGCCAGCAGATAGAGAAAAACACAAGAGTTAAGGCCCGCGTAAAGGCACATGCACTTCGCGAGATCATGACTGCAAAGGAAAACGTCCTGGTCATGGGCCATTCAAGACCGGATGCTGACAGCTTCGGTTCTGCGGTGGGAATCTACTGCATGGCCAAGGTGCTGGAGCGCAAGGCATATATCGTGCTGGACAGCGTCACTTCCGATATTCAGCCCCTTGTAGATTGCTTCAAGGGTGTATCGGGCAACGAAGATGCGATCATCAGCAGACAGCAGGCCATGGAACTTGCGGGCAATAATGCGGTGCTGGTGGTAGTGGATGTCAACAAGCCCACGCTTACTGAGTGTCCCGATCTGATCCACCTGGTAAAATCAGTTGTGGTGCTGGATCATCACAGAGCCGGAAACGAAGTGATAGAGAATGCCACACTTTCATATGTGGAGCCCTATGCTTCATCAGCCTGCGAAATGGTATCCGAGATCCTGCAATATGTTCAGGATAATATAAAGATCCATATCGAGGAAGCGGACTGCATGTACTCCGGAATAATGGTGGACACCAACAACTTCCTGACAAAGACCGGTGTCAGAACCTTTGAAGCCGCGGCTTTCTTAAGAAGATGCGGTGCAGATGTCACCAGAGTGCGCAAGATGTTCCGTGCTGATGCCGGTGAGTACAAGGCAAAGGCGGATGCAGTCAGCCAGGCGGAGATTTATCGTGAATCCTTTGCGATATCCGTTTGCACTGCGGAGGATCTGCCCAGTCCTACGGTGATCGGCGCCCAGGCGGCAAACGAGCTTTTGAATATCCGTGGCATAAAGGCAAGCTTTGTCCTCACGGATTTCCAGGGCAAGATCTATGTCAGCGCCAGATCCATAGACGAAGTCAACGTTCAGCTCATTATGGAAAGAATGGGAGGCGGCGGCCATATGAATGTGGCAGCGTGCCAGATCGAGGGCATCAGTGTGGATGAGGCCATCGGAGAGTTAAAGAAGACCATCGACGTCATGATCGAGAGTGATGAGCTCTGATCTGACGGGAAAAGATTTGGAAATAAAAACAGGGGAAGGTAAATAATCATGAAGATCATTTTATTACAGGATGAAAAGAAACTCGGAAAAAAGGGTGATATCATCGAGGCCAGCGACGGCTATGCAAGAAATTACATCCTTCCGAAGAAGATAGGTGTTGAGGCTACATCGGCCAATATAAACGATTTAAAGCTCAAAAAGGCAAATGATGCAAAGGTTGCTCAGGAGCAGCTGGATGCGGCTAAAAAGCTGGCTGAAGAGCTGGATGCAAAGTCGGTTACCGTCAAGATCAAAGCAGGCACCGGCGGAAGAGCATTCGGATCTGTCTCCACAAAGGAGATCGCCGCAGCTGCAAAGGATCAGCTTGGCATAGAATTCGACAAGAAAAAGATAGTTCTTCCCGATGCATTAAAGAACTTCGGTTCCTATGATGTTCCCATCAAGCTTCATCCGCAGGTTACCGCCAAACTCAATGTTAAGGTAGTTGAAGAGTAAGAAATACTCTTTTCGTTGGAGGTTTCCCATGGCTGCAGAAGAAGCTGTACTTAAAAGAGTGCTTCCTCACAGAGAAGATGCCGAAAGATCCGTTATCGGCTCCATGCTCATGGATACGGAAGCAGTCAATATCGCTGCGGAAATGCTTCGCGGCGAGGATTTTTACAACAGAAACCTTGGTGTCTTTTTTGATACCATGGTGGAATTAAATGAGTCGGGTAATCCCATAGATCCTGTTGTGCTTCAGGACAGACTCAAAGAGAAAAATATGCCCCCTGAGAGCAGCAGTGTTCAGTTCATTCAGGGGCTCATACAGGATGTTCCCACCTCCGCAAATATCAAGGCGTACGCTGAAATAGTATCGGAGAAAGCGCTCCTCAGAAAGGTTATCCGTGCCAACGAGGAGATAGCGAGTCGCTGCTACAAGGACGAGGAAGATTCACAGGATATCTTAAGCGATACCGAAAAGAAGATCTTTGACCTGGTCCAGAGCAAAGATGTGGGGGATATAGTTCCCATTAAAAAGGTGGTATCCAATGCGCTGGCAAAGATTGAGTCCGCGTACTATAACAAGGGAACTGTCACCGGTGTCGCAACCGGATTTATTGATCTGGATTACAAAACGGCGGGACTACAGCCCTCTGATCTGATTTTGATCGCGGCCAGACCTTCAATGGGTAAGACCGCTTTCGTTCTCAATATTGCCCAGCATATGGCTATCAAGAATAAAAAGCATGTAGCCATATTCAGTCTGGAAATGAGCAAGGAGCAGCTTATCAACCGTATGTTTTCACTTCAGTCTGCGGTTGACGCACAGAAGCTCCGTACCGGAAGACTTACAATGGACGACTGGAACCGTCTGACTGACAGTGCAAATGAGATCGGCAGAAGTAATCTGATCATCGACGACACACCGTCCATTTCAATAGCACAGCTTCGTTCCAAGTGCAGAAAACTTAAACTTACACAGGGTCTTGATTGTATAATCATCGACTACCTGCAGCTCATGAGCGGAAGCGGAAAATATGCCGATTCCAAAAACCAGGAGGTCTCCGAGATTTCCAGGTCCCTAAAGGCGGTAGCCAGAGAACTGTCAGTTCCCGTTATCGCTCTGTCACAGCTTTCACGTAAGGTTGAGAGCAGGGATGACAAGAGACCTATGCTTTCGGACCTTCGTGAGTCGGGAGCCATCGAGCAGGATGCCGACGTTGTTATGTTCATTTATCGCGAGTTCTATTATACAAAGGACACCGCAAAGGAAAACAGTGCCGAGATCATCATCGCTAAGCAGAGAAACGGCCCGGTAGGTACCGTTGAGCTGGCTTGGCTGCCCGAACTTACCAAGTTTGCCAACATGGAACATAAAAAGAAAGAAGAAGAATAATATTCGGAAAATTTTAATTTTTTTAAAAAAGTTAATGACAACTTCGAATATTAGTGTTATGATATCAAAGTCGCGTACAGAATTGCTCACAGATGCGCGGAAATATTAGGGTCATAGGATCCGGGAAAGGAGAACGTCATGAGCAGAGTAGCTAGACTACACAATAACTATACATATATTTTTAAGGCAGGGATCAGTCTATGCTGCTATATCATTGCATGACTTTATCCGGGTTAGTTGTTATATATTTTTATATGACTTTCTACCGTCTGCCTTAAGCATAGGCAGGCGGTTTTTTTATGCTTAAAAGATGCATGAAAATGGATCAGCACGGCATTTTTTGAGCAAAAACGTAGGGGATCAGAATTATGGAGAAAAAGATTTTAAAGAAACAGAAATTTGATAAGAGAAGCAAGCTGTTGCTTTTCTTCTTAAGGGGGAGCAAGAGGTATTTTATACTCTGCATGATCTTCGGTGCACTGGTGGCACTGCTTGATCTGATAAACCCCAGGATAATAGCATACACGGTGGATGCCGTGATCGGTGAGAAGGAATCGAATGTTCCGGGCTTTTTGCGGGACATCATAGATAATGTGGGCGGAGATGCGTTCTTTAAGAGTAACCTTCACATCATCGCATTTATGATAGTTGGAATCGCGCTTCTGGCAGTGGTCAGCAGATATTTCTTCCGCACATTCAATGCAAGGGGCGGAGAGAAGCTGGTCTGCAACATGAGGGATACCCTCTATGATCACATCATTCATCTTCCGGTTAAATGGCACAATGAAAACCAGACCGGTGACATCATTCAGAGATGCACATCGGATGTTGATACCGTCAGGAGATTCCTTTCGGATCAGCTCACCAATCTGGTGAGAGTCATCATCCTCATCGTGATGTCCATCATCTTTATGCTGAATATAAACGTTAAGCTGGCTATGATCGCCATTTCGCTGGTGCCGGTCATCGTGGGATACTCACTCATTTTCCACAGCAAGATCGGAAAGTCCTTCCGGAAGGTTGATGACATGGAGGGAAGACTTTCTGCCATGGTTCAGGAGAACCTGAGCGGAGTGCGGGTTGTGAGGGCCTTTGGTAAAGAAAGCTATGAGCGCGAAAGATTCGGCAAAGCAAATGAAAAATATTGCGGAATGTGGATCAGACTGATGCAGCTTCTGTCATTTTTCTGGGCTTCGGGTGATGTAGTAAGCGGAACTCAGGTAATGCTTGTGGTTGCATTCGGCGCGGCTTTCTGTGTAAACGGACAGCTGACCACCGGTGAACTCATCGCTTTCATATCCTACAATGCGATGCTGACCTGGCCTGTGCGCTCTCTTGGAAGAGTTATCTCCGAGATGAGTAAGGCGGGTATCTCCATCGACCGTATCAAGTATATTATGAATTCCGAGGAGGAAGAAGATACGGTGGGTGCCGGCGAGACAAATATGGCAGGGGACATTTCCTTTGAGAATGTGACCTTTGCATACCCGGCCAAGGATGAGTCAGACCACAGCGGTGAGGAGGAATCTAAAACCAAAAAGTCAGATGGAGAAATTAATAATGAAGCCGAAGAAAAGCCTCTCACCAGGGTACTGGACAATGTGAGCTTTAAGATCCCGGCAGGTTCCACAGTGGGAATCCTGGGAGGAACGGGATCAGGAAAGTCCACGCTTATCCAGCTTCTGGATCGTTTGCTTGAGATCGATGAGGAGAGTGAATGCTCCGGCAGAATAACCATTGGTGATAAGGATATCAAGGATATTAAGAGGAAATTCCTTCGTCAGAATATCGGTATCGTACTTCAGGAGCCCTATCTTTTCTCCGGTACTCTCGCTGAGAACATAGCCATCACAGACGAGGGCATCGACATGGAAAAAGTCAGGGATGCATCAAAGGTTGCGGCTCTTGATGAAGCCATCGAGAAATTCACCAAAGGTTATGAGACCTATGTTGGTGAAAAGGGCGTTACTTTGTCGGGAGGACAGAAGCAGCGTACTGCCATTGCGCAGATGCTTTTAAGAAAGCCGCCCATCATGGTGTTTGACGATTCGCTTTCTGCGGTGGATGCGGAGACGGATGTGAAGATCCGCACTGCTCTTCGTGAGAAATCAAAGGACACCACCACAATACTTATTGCACACAGGATCTCTACGCTGATGCATGCGGATAATATTATCGTGCTGGATCACGGACGCATCGTACAGCAGGGAACACACGATGAATTGATCAAGCAGGAAGGGCTGTACAAAAAGATTTTTGAGCTGCAGCAGCCCGCTTAATCAAGGGGAGATATAGAAACAATGGAAGAACAAAAGAAGAAAGAGGAGAAGGTAAAACTGCCGTTTTTCGGTATACCTAAGATTTTGCCTTTCCTAAAAAAATACAAAGTCAGGATCATCGGTATGATACTCATGGGCGTGATAAGCAGTGGTATCGATTCGGTCTTCCCGCTCTTTAACAAATATGTGATCAATCACAATGTGGCATTAAAGACCTTGGATACACTGGGATATGTCATCGCTTTGTATATGGTATTGCTGCTTTTCAAGGTTGTGATCGATTACTTTACAACGTTTTTGTGCAGCAGGTTGGAGCTATGGGTAAACAGGGATATGCGTAACGCATCCTTTAACCATCTGCAGACCCTTTCCTTTTCCTATTTTAACCAGAACAACGTGGGTTACATCCACGCCAGAGTCATGAGCGATTCCGGAAAAATAGGTGAGCTGGTCAGCTGGTTTATGATGGAATTTGTCTGGAACTTTGCGTATATCGCAGGCGTCATCGTGGTCATGTTCATCACAGAGCCAAAGCTTGCGCTTTTAGTAGTGGCAATGATCCCTGTTGCCGTGGTGATCATCATTTTCTTTGAAAAGAAGCTGACGGTTCTGAACAGAAAAGTCAGGGAACTGAACTCCACTATTACGGGAGATTTCAATGAAGGGATCACCGGTGTCAGATCCATCAAGACTCTGGCAGCCGAGGAAAAGATGAACACGGAATTCAGAAAAGATACGGAGAGCATGAGAAAAGAGTCCGTCAGGACCGCTCATCATTCCGCTATGTTTTCATCCATCGTGTCTCTCATCGGCTCCGTTATCCTGGCGCTGATCCTCTGGAAGGGCGGATATATGACCGTGGACGGAGTGATGCTCATCGGTACACTTTCGGTATTCATGAGCTATGCCCTTGGAATTATGGACCCCATACAGACCATTATCAGCGACTTTGCGGCACTGATCCAGGTGCAGGTAAATATCGAGCGTGTCGATAAGCTTCTCACCACACAGTCAGATGTTGCTGACAGCCCGGAGGTGGTTGAAAAGTACGGTGATACCTTTAATCCCAAAAAGGAAAACTGGGAGGATCTCTATGGCGACATAGAATTCAAAGATGTATCCTTTAAGTATCCCGACGGAGACGAGATGGTGCTTGAGAACTTTAACCTGAAGGTTCCTCAGGGTGCCGGCGTGGCCATCGTGGGAGAGACGGGAGCCGGCAAGTCTACGCTGGTAAATCTGGTTTGCAGGTTCTTTGAACCCACAAAGGGTCAGGTACTCATAGATAGCAGGGATGCACGGGAACGTTCACAGCTCTGGCTTCACAGCCATATCGGATATGTGCTTCAGACGCCCCACCTCTTTACCGGTACCATCAGAGAGAATCTCTGCTACGGAAAGACTGATGCCACGGAGGAGGAGATCTGGAGGGCGCTTGAACTGGTATCTGCCGAGGGCATCGTAAAGCGTATGGACAAGGGACTGGACAGCGATGTGGGCGAAGGCGGAGGCATGCTTTCCACGGGAGAGAGACAGCTTATCTCCTTTGCAAGAGCTATTTTGGCAGATCCCCGTATACTGGTTCTGGATGAGGCTACCAGTTCTGTAGATACTGTGACAGAGCGCACCATTCAGAATGCAATCGGAACGGTGACAAAGGGACGTACCAGTTTCGTCATCGCACACAGGCTTTCCACCATCGTGGACTCGGATATCATTCTGGCAGTCAGGGATGGAAAGATCGTGGAGCAGGGTAACCACAGAGAACTGATGAACAAGAAGGGATATTATTATTCCCTGGTGATGCAGCAGTATGACCATCTGAGCGATGGGGTGCTGGATGCATAAAAATATAAAAGACCAAAAAAAGAAGTCGGGGCATCTGCCTCGACTTCTTTTGTAATTACATTGAAGTTTAACCTTCCGTGCAGTTTGAAAAGGACGCAAACTGCATCGCTTAGGCTCAGCCCTGCTCGATGGTTCCTACGGGGCATCCGCCTGCGCAGCTTCCGCAGTCGATGCACTTCTCGGGATCGATCTCAAACTTGCCGTCGCCCATGCTGATAGCTCCAACGGGGCAGTTAGCCTCGCATGCTCCACAAGCAACACAAGCATCTCCAATTACATATGCCATAGTATTTATTCCTCCTAATTAGATTAAAAACTGTTTACAAAGGTTATGATAGCGTAATTTAC
>CACXGM010000158.1 GCA_902767075.1 uncultured Lachnospiraceae bacterium | reverse complement strand
GTTTGCGAGTTGCACAAGGTCTTCTTTGGTAACTTCATTCTTTGCCATAAGGTATTCCTCCTGTTTTTAAAAACTATCCTCGGGGGTGCGCCTGGCTATATACCTTTCTCAGATCGCTCTGTCCAAGCTGGGCATAAACCTGTGTGGTGTAAACATCCGAATGTCCCAGCATCTCTGACACGCTGTGTACATCCGCTCCGCCCGCCATCATATGTGCAGCAAATGAATGACGGAGTGTATGGGGTGTGATCTCCATCTGGATACCGGCTTTTTTGCCGTATGCCTTGATCAGCTTCCAGAATCCCTGTCTGCTCATGGGATCGCCAAGGCAACTGGGAAAGAGGATATCACTGTCATTTCCTTTAAGGAGCACATCTCTGCTCTCCTTTAAATACTCCGAAAGAGCTTCCCTTGCGTTTGTTCCGAAGGGGATAACTCTGTTATTGCAATTCAAAAGATCCTTTGAAAGATCAACGTCCGATACCTTTAAACCGATAAGTTCCGAAACTCTGATTCCGGTAGCATAAAGAAGCTCCAGCATAGCCTTGTCTCTGATACCCTTGGGATCCGATGACTTAGGCTGTGCGAGTAATCTTTTTACCTCTTCCTCAGTCATGATCTCCGGAACATGCTTTTCGATCCTGGGGGCCTGAATGGACTCCGAGACATCGGTATCTACTATATGCTCATTATAGAGATAATGGAAAAATGCGTGAATTGATGCAACATTCCTTGAAATGGTCGCTGCCTTAAAGCTGCCGGCCTCGAGATATACAATATATGACTTAAGGTTTGCTGCCGATACCTGACGGGCATCATGGATAGCAAGTCCGTTACAATACTGCTGAAGCTTGACCAGGTCACGTTTATAAGAAAGTCGGGTATTCTCGGACATCTTCTTCTCATCTTCCAAGAATTTAAAAAACGAGTCCAGTTCCTGATTCATAGTTCTCTCTCCACTCCTTTGTCGCATTAGTATAATAATCCGGGCAATAAAGAACCCCGTCACACAATTAAGTCTAACGAGGGTACTTTTCTTGGCGACAATGCCTATTATATATATGCCTTTTTGTAAAAGCAAGGTGGCAATTTTAACTATAAATTCCGCTAAATTTCTACGATTTTTCTATCTACACAAGATACAGTTTTTTGATTATTTATGTAACCCTATATCTTGTCGAAACAAATGTTTGCGAGTAAAAAATTCCTCTCAAAAAAAATTATTTTTTATAAAAATTCTGAGCGTAAAGAAGAATGCCGCAAATGGTCTTTGAGTCCTGAATACGGGCTTCCCTAATCATTGTTAGGAGTTCTTCAAGATCATAATACTCCACGTTGACATACTCATCCTCATCCAGATCCTGGCTTTCCTGCCTCTTCAATCCGGTGGCGAGGTAAATGTCTATCTTTTCATTGCAGAATGCCACGGTTGTGTAGATGGATGTGAGAAACTGAATTTCCTTTGCAATATATCCTGTTTCTTCGCGGAGTTCTCTTATGGCAGCCTGCTCCGTTGGCTCCTGACGGCCGTTAAGACCCCCTGCGGGTATCTCTATGGTCTCCCGCTCCAGAGCATTGCGGTACTGTCTCACCATGATCAGCTTACCGTCCTCACGGACAGCAACCACCGCGGCAGCTCCCTTGTGGTCAATAAGGTCCCACTTTGCAATATGTCCGTTGGGGATCTGCATGGTATCCTGATAGTAGTCGATTATTGCTCCCTTGGCGATAAGTTCTCTTTTTAATCTTTTAACTTCTTCCATCTTTATACATTTTCTCCGAGAAGCTTTTTAACACTTACAAGTTTAACGCAGAGCACAAAAAGATCCGTAGCCTGAGCCATCTCTTCGGGTGAAGGGAATGAAGGTGCGATCCTGATATTCTTGTCCTCGGGATCTTTTCCGTAAGGGAAGGTAGCGCCTGCTCCTGTGAGAACAACCCCCGCCTCCTTGCACTTTGCCACAATGGCCTTTGCACAGCCGGGAAGGGAATCAAAGGAAATGAAATATCCGCCGTTGGGAT
>CACXGM010000157.1 GCA_902767075.1 uncultured Lachnospiraceae bacterium | reverse complement strand
GGTGAATGTGGCATCCATCTTCGATCTGGGTATCCTCATCGTAGTAAACCTGATAGTATTCCTTTTCTCTATCAGCAAAAAGAGAGTTGTCCGCGGAGAAGGTATCGTGATGATCCTGGTGTACATTGCGGATGTCGTATTTGCTATACTGCGATAGGATATTTACCTAGTATTGCTGACTAATTGCTATTTTTTGCTAAATCGCCTGCGAGGGTTTTACTTCCATATTCAGTGAGGGTAAAATAGAATCAGAGAAGATGCAATTCTATTTTTGGTGGAGAATATGCAGAACAGTATTTGGGAAAACAAAAAGAAAAAACTGGCCGTTTTTACCAACGGATGGAGTGCGGAGTACTTGAGCCAGGCGCTTGAGGGACTCCGGAAAGTGGCTGCAAAGGATGGGGTTGATATCTTTGTATTCACTACATTTATTCTGGCACATGAGAATGGAGCACAGCGGGAGAGTCAGCTTAAACTCTTTGATCTGATGAACCCCGATGAATATGACGGTATCATTATATTTGCACATACCTTCAATACCGATCGTGAATTTCAAAAGATATCCGAAAGAATAGCAGGGTACGATATTCCTGTGGTCACCACCGAGATCAAGGCCCCGGGAATGGCTATGGTGGGTACAGGCAACTACAGCGGTATCTATGATCTGTCAAAGCATCTGATAGAGGTACATGGCGTCAAAAAGGTAGTTTATGTCAGAGGAAATGACGGCAATGTTGAGTGTGCAGAGAGAAGGCGGGCTCTTGAGGATGCGCTTGCGGAGCACGGCCTTCAGATCATGGACACAATAAAGGGAGACTTTGGATTCTATCAGGGCTCCTATATGGTGAACGAATGGCTGAATGCGGGAAATGAGATTCCAGATGCCTTTGTATGCGCCAACGATCTCATGGCACTGGGTGTGGTCAACAGGCTTCACAACAGAGGGATCAAGGTGCCGGAGGATGTTATCGTCACCGGATTTGATCATGTACATGAGGCGCAGACCTCATATCCTCTTATAACCACGGTATCCAGACAGTGGGATATGATGGGTGAATATGTTTACAATGAAATAATGGAACAGTTCACTCACCCCGACGGGGATGCGGAAAAGATCTACCCTTCCAAGTTCATCGCTACAGAAAGCTGCGGATGTAAGCCCGATGAGAACTCGGTTAAGATCAGACTTGAGAGGGTAAGAAACATATATGCAAATTCTACCGAGACGGACATGGTGGACTTTTTCTTCCAGAGAGTCCATATAGAAATGTCAAAGGTAGAGGACAGAAGTTCCTTTTATAAATACGCAACAGAGCAGTGGGGCAGAGAGGAATTCTTTGGAAAGGACTATTGCCTTTGCGTTGATCCCCTTCTGTTTGAGGAGGAGGATGAGGAATATCTAAAGAGAGTGACCGGGTACAATAAGAGAATGGACGTCATCTACGAAAGACGGGATGGAGTTTCCATTTCTCCCAGAGAGTTTGATACCTGTGAAGTATATCCCGGTTATACAAAGAACCCCAATGAATCCAATATATATGTATTCTCGGCTCTGGCAAATCTGGATCACCTTATCGGATATGTGGCTGTTAAAAATACTCCGGAGATACTGTACTCGCTGCAGTTTAAACGCTGGGTAAACAATCTCGATACTTTGTTCATCAATATCAGACATAATATTTTCTTAAAGAGGATGAACGAAAAGCTCCGAGAAATCTATATGACTGATTTCCTAACGGATATGTACAACCGTACGGGATGCGAGAATGTTCTTTATTCCTTCCTGGAACGGCAGAAGGCTGCAGGCAAGAAATCCGTGCTCCTGTTCTATGATATCAACTGCATGAAGCAGATCAATGACGGATACGGGCACCTGAACGGAGATCTGGCCATTAAGGCTACCACCACCGCTATGAGAAAGTCCTTACCAAAGGATTTCCTTTTCGGAAGATACGGCGGAGACGAATTCATAGCAGTCGGAAGAGTAAAGGAAGGCAGCAATTTAGAGACCTATAGGGAAGAATTTGACAAGGCGCTGAAAAAGATCGTTGACAGATTAAAGGTTCCCTTTAAGCTTTCTGCCAGTGTCGGCATGTGTGTCATCACGCCGGAGAGCAAAGGAAGCATTGACGATTATATCAAGGAAGCCGATGACTCCATGTATGAGGAAAAGCAGCGTGCCCACAGAGAGATGGGTATGGTCTGAATCCCGAACCTGAACCGGACATAAAAGGGGCGGTACTGAGAAAAACTATTATAACAGTTTTTCTTTGTGCCGTTCTTCTTGTTTTATGATATTATTAACTTCTAAAGACAAGTTTTCAGAAGATTCTTTATGCTGATGTTTTTGGATTCTTTCTTTGGAAGATGCAATATAGGAGGAAAACAAAATGAGAGTGAGGAAATCTTTTAACAGAGATGTAGATGCTATGATAGAGATCTGGAATGAGATCGTGGAAGGAGAAGATGCGTTCCCTGAAAAGGAAGTCTTGGACGCCGCAAGGGGTGATGAATTCTTTGCTGAGCAGACTTATTGCGGAATCGCGGTAGACTGGGGCGGAAACGTCCACGGTATGTATATTTTCCATCCGGATAAAAAGGAAGGGGATGAAAAAACAGCCCTTGCCTATCTGGCCGTCAAGAAGCTTTCCAGAGAGCAGAAGACGGGCAATGATCTGTTTACTGACCTGATCAAAGTGACAAAGGAAAAAGGATTTAATACGCTTCGTTTTGATGCCGCACCGGGTATAACCGATTCGGCAAGACACTTGTTGGAAAAGCTCGGATTCGAAAACTTAGGGATCATCAAGGACGGGTTCGAGAAAAGGGACGGAGGGTTCTGCGACATCGAGAGGTTTTCGCTGAACCTGACAGATTGATACAGAGGTATATATGTTAGAACTAAAGAATATTTCCTTTGGAGTGACAGAGGATAATGCGGAAAAAGAGATAATCCGTGATATAAGTCTCACCATTCCCGACAGGAAAATGGTGGTGATCACGGGACCCAACGGAGGAGGCAAATCCACTCTTGCAAGACTGATCGCGGGAATAGAGAAGCCCTCATCGGGAAGGATCTTTATGGATGGGGAGGACATAACGGATATGTCCGTTACCGACAGGGCAAAGAAAGGGATCGGATATGCATTCCAGCAGCCCGTGAAATTCAAAGGTATCCAGGTGTTTGACCTCATCAGACTTGCCAGCGGCAAAAAAATCGGGGTGGGGGATGCCTGCACATATCTTTCGGCAGTGGGACTCTGCGCAAGAGATTATATCAACAGAGAGGTGAACTCATCACTCTCCGGCGGAGAATTAAAGAGGATCGAGATCGCTACGGTACTTGCCAAGGCCTCATCCATATCAGTCTTTGATGAACCCGAAGCGGGGATCGACCTCTGGAGTTTCCAGAATCTCATCGAAGTGTTTGAAGGTATGCGAAAGACCATAAAGGACAGCTCCATACTTATCATCTCCCACCAGGAGAGGATCCTGAATATCGCGGATGAGATCGTGGTGATAAAGGCAGGACGGCTTGCAGCTCAGGGAACCAAGGAAGAGGTCATGCCGCTTCTGACCGGTACCGATTCCGCGGTGCCCGAATGCAAAATGGGCGCTGTTCAAAGAGAGGGGGAGTGATGAGATGATACAGCTTGATGAGATACAGAAAAGACTCCTTAAAGAAGTTGCAGATCTTCACTCCGTACCCGAGGGAGCATATAATATCCGCTCCAACGGACAGGCTGTGGGACGTGCTTCCACCGCAAATATCGAGATCATTCCAAAGGAAAATGCCAGCGGGATCGATGTAAAGATAAAGCCGGGAACAAAGAATGAGAGCGTTCACATTCCCGTAGTCATGACCCAGAGCGGAATAAAGGAACTGGTATACAACGACTTCTATATCGGCGAAGGTGCCGATGTGGTCATCGTAGCGGGCTGCGGCATCGACAACTGCGGACCAAAGGATTCTGAGCACGACGGCATCCACAGATTCTATGTGGGCAAGGGTGCAAAGATCAAATACGTTGAAAAGCACTACGGCTCCGGAGAGGGTACCGGAAAGAGAATACTTAATCCCGGCACCGAGGTATACATGGAAGAGAACAGCTCCATGGAGATGGAGATGGTGCAGATAAAGGGTGTTGACGACACTGAGCGTACCACCAAGGCGGAGCTGGCAGCAGGCGCAAGCCTGGTAGTCAGAGAAAGACTCATGACACATGGGGATCAGCGAGCCATCAGCAAATATGATGTTCAGATGAACGGAGAAGGATCCAGCGCCGACGTGGTATCCAGATCCGTTGCTAAGAACGATTCATATCAGAAATTTGATGCGGTGCTTACAGGCAATGCTGCCTGCTCCGGACACACGGAGTGTGATGCCATTATCATGGATAACGGCAGGATACTGGCAGTTCCGGGCCTTGAAGCAAATGACGTGGATGCGGCGCTGGTACATGAGGCCGCCATCGGAAAGATCGCAGGGGACCAGATAATCAAGCTCATGACTCTGGGACTTACCGAGGAAGAAGCGGAAGAACAGATCATAAACGGATTCCTGAAATAAACAAAAAACATTACATCGCGGAGGGAACATTAATGTTCGGAGAGTACGGGCTTTCAGATGTCCTCGTAAAGGACGCTTATTGTAAAAACGCTTTTGAAAAGGACGTAGCTTACCTGAAAAGCTTTGATGCCGAAAGGCTTCTTGCAGGATTCTATGAGACCGCCGGCTTAAGTGTCAAGAAAATGAGATACGGCGGATGGGAGAATATGCTCATCGGAGGTCACACTCTGGGTCACTATCTCACAGCCGCTGCCCAGGGGTATGCGAGTGCGGAAGCTTCAAAGGAAGACAGGGATGAGCTTTTTAAGCTGATCAGGACATTGATCGACGGACTTCTGGAGTGTCAGAAGAATTCAAAGGGAAAGCCCGGGTTTATTTTTGGCGCCACCATCTCGGATCCCGATAATGTTGAAAAGCAGTTTGATCTGGTGGAAGAGGGAAGGACCAATATCATCACCGAGAGCTGGGTTCCCTGGTATACCATGCACAAGATCCTGGACGGTCTTGTGAGCGTTTATAAATATACCGGATACGAGAACGCACTTACCGTTGCATCAGGCATTGGTGACTGGACCTGGAACAGAGCATCAAAGTGGAGCGAAGAGACCCACAGGACAGTTCTTTCCATAGAATACGGCGGTATCAACGACGCGCTGTATGAATTGTATAAGATAACAAAAAAAGAAGAGCATTTAAAGGCTGCACACGCATTTGACGAGGTGGAGCTTTTCGAGAGGATCCTCACCGGGGATAAAAATGTACTCAACAATCGTCATGCCAATACTACTATTCCAAAGTTCCTGGGTGCTCTTAACAGATATATAACCATTGGTGACAGTGAGAAAAAGTATCTTGAGTATGTAAAGGCATTCTGGGATATGGTGGTGAACCGCCACACCTATGCCACCGGCGGAAACAGTGAGTGGGAGCATTTCGGAGAGGATTATATCCTGGACGGAGAACGCACCAACTGTAACAATGAGACCTGCAATACCTACAATATGCTGAAAATGACCAGGAAGCTCTTTATGATCACCGGCGAAAAGAAGTATGCGGATTATTATGAGAATACATTTATAAATGCCATTCTCTCTTCCCAGAATCCCGAGACCGGTATGACCATGTACTTCCAGCCAATGGCTACGGGATATTACAAGGTATACGGTACGCCCTTTGACAAATTCTGGTGCTGCACCGGAAGCGGAATGGAGAATTTCACAAAGCTTGGCAGCAGCATTTATTTTAAGGATGACAGATCCATTGTGGTAAATATGTTCCTTTCATCGGAAGTAGTTGATGAAGAAAAGGGGATCAGGCTCATTCAGGAGGCGGATCTTCCGAATAATGAGACGGTGAAATTTACCGTAAAGATAACAGATAACAGTGCGACCAAAAAGGCGCGGATCCTGGTGAGAAATCCAGACTGGTGCGACGATCCGGTCTTTGCTGTTGATGGTAAGGAAGTATCCATGGTAAATGAATACTTTATTGCAGACGGTGAGTGGAAGGACGGAGAGAACTTTGCCATCACGCTTCCCTGCAAGGTAAAGGCTCTGGGACTACCCGACTGTGATCATGTATTTGCATTTAAGTACGGACCGGTGCTTTTATCAGCCGATCTCGGAACAGAAAACATGATCGACGGTACTACGGGAGTGGATGTTACCATACCCACCAACAAGATCGTAAAGAACGAATATCTCTCCGTGAAAGATGGTACGGTTTCCGACTATATCGCAACCATTGATGAGAAGCTTAAAAAGGATCCTTATGAGACTGTATTTACTCTTACGGGTACGGACACGGAGCTTAAGTTTACTCCCCATTATCTGAAGACAAGACAGAGATACGGAATCTATTGGTATTTCTTTGATAAAGATAATGCCGCCGGGGATGAGCTGGAAAAGAGAAGACAGGAAGAGATCCGCAGAGACAGCGTGATAGATACGGTGCAGCCCGGCTACGGACAGTATGAAAATGATGAACTTCATGCGATGGAGGATGGGGGATCCATAGGGATCACCGGTGACGGAACCACCAGACAGTCAAAGCCAAACGGAAGATTCACTTATCATATGAAAGTGGACGAAGGAAGGGATTCTTTACTGGAGGTTCACTTCCTGAGAGAGGACAACGGAAGACCCATAAGGATCTGCATAGGCGAGGACGAGATCTTAAATACGCGCCTTCATTATACAGGGCGGGACGAGGAATATATTACCGAGATCCATGTATCAAAGGAAATAATTGCAAAAAATGCAGAGAGAAGAGTTGTGGCAGGAAAGGATATCGTCACCGTTCCCGTGACCTTCAGCGGCAGCTTTGTCACCGAGTCTGCAAGGGTATTTGGATTCATCTATATGAGGAGACAGTAAACGGTTTTTGCTTTGTACGTATAGGGAGATGTGAAGGTATGGGAGATGTTTATTTTGATGAGACGATCTGCGGGCGTGTTCCGAAAGGGCTTCCGGGAGGATTCTTCATTTATGAAGCAAATGAAGATGAAACCATCCTTTTTGCGGAAAACAATATAGCGGCCATGTACGGCTGCAAAGACTATGAGGATTTCATTGACTATGTCAAGGGATCTTTTAGAAACATGGTGCATCCGGAAGATCTGTACAAGGTGGAAAACCAGATCGAGGCCCAGACCATTTATGGCGAAAACAGGCATGACTATGTCCGCTACCGCATTGTTACCAAACAGGGCGATGTGAAGTATGTGGAGGATTTCGGACATCTCCTTCACCGAGGCGGAGGAAAAAGCTATTATTATGTTTTCATCGTGGATGTGGGCATGAATGAGTTTTTGAATAAAAACAGAAACTCCTATGCCGAGGCGGAGATCCTGTCGGGCAGCAGCGAGACGGACAAGCTGACGGGACTCATGAATATGTCCTTTTTCTACAGCAAGACTCAGGCTTTTTTGACAATACCCGAGAATTGGCGAAAAGACATTTCCTTTATTCATTTTGATATTCCAAACTTCAAACTCTATAACGAAAGACAGGGCTTTAAAAACGGAGACGCCCTCCTTAAGTATCTGGGCAAGTGCATAAAGGAGATCTTTAAAGATGATACGATCTCCAGGTTCTCCGATGATCACTTTGTGTTATGCAGCACCATAAATAAAGATGAGGTGCTGTCCTGCGTAGACAGTGTATATAAAAAGATGCTTATGGCTGAGGACCCCAATATGAGAGTCAGAGTCAAGGCGGGCATCTATTTTATGGACGGGCGCAGCGTGGAAGTGGGCCTTGCCTGTGACCATGCCAGACTGGCCTGTAACAGCATAAAGGGAAGACATGACGTAAATATCTGCGTCTATGATGAGATGCTGCGCCAGAACTTAAGAAGGCAGCAGTATGTTGTGGACAACATAGATGAGGCTATCAGAGAAGAGCATATCAAGGTTTTCTACCAGCCCGTGATCAGGGTGAAGACCGGGGAGATCTGCGGATACGAGGCACTGGTCAGATGGGTGGATCCAAAGTTTGGAATGCTCTCGCCCGGACAGTTTATAGAGACTCTCGAGCAGTTCCATCTGATCCATCATCTGGATATGTTTGTCATCAAAAAAGTCTGCGAAGATTACAAAAAGCTTTTTGATGCGGGCGAACCATTGGTTCCCTTCTCCATAAATATTTCGAGACTTGATTTTGAACTCTGCGATATATTCGGAGTGGTGGAACAATACAGAAAAGAATATGACGTACCCAGGAGTATGCTGGATCTGGAGATCACAGAGAGCACATTAAATGACAATGTGGGTCACATTAAGAATGAGTGTGACAAGATGAGAAAAATGGGATACAAGGTCTGGCTGGATGACTTCGGCAGCGGATACTCATCCCTTAATACAATTGCGGAGTATGAATTTGACGTACTCAAGCTGGACATGATATTCCTGCGCTCCTACGATCACAGTGACAAGACCGGACGTTTGATGGCCTATATCATCGAGGGGGCAAAGGGTATGGGACTTTCGCCGCTGTGTGAAGGTGTTGAGAGCGAGAGGCATTATACATTTTTAAAGAGGATCGGATGCGAGAGAGCGCAGGGGTATTTCTTTGGAAAGCCCATGCCTCTTGAGGAGACCAGAGCCTTTACAAAGGAGAAGGGATTGACCTGGGAGAAGGTCAAAATATAGGACATAAAAGGAGCAGACATGAAGAGTTCAAATCCCATCATCAAAAACATTTATACCGCGGATCCCGCACCTATGGTCTGCGGGGATACATTGTATCTTTATACCACCCATGATGAGGATGTGCTGGTAAATGATTTCTATACCATGTTTGACTGGAGATGTTTTTCCACAAAGGATATGGTGAACTGGAAGGACCACGGAAAGGTATTTTCACTTGATGATATCGAGTGGGCGGATGCAAGAGCCTGGGCACCCCAGTGTATCGAGAGAAACGGAAAGTTTTACCTCTATTGTCCCGTGCATAAAAAGGACGGTGGAATGTCAATTGCGGTAGGTATTTCGGACAGTCCCACAGGCCCCTTCAAGGACTTGGGACACCCCCTTGTGGACGAGCCCGACTGGAATGATATCGACCCCACAGTATTTATCGATGATGACGGACAGGCATATTTATACTTTGGAAATCCGGAGCTCAGATATGTACTTCTTAACGAGGATATGATCTCCTATGATGAAAAGGTGGGAGTGGTAAAGGTTCCAATGACGGATGAGGCTTTCAATAAGGGAAGCCATGATACGGGCACTTCCTATGGTGAGGGCCCCTGGTTCTATAAAAAGGGAAACCTCTATTACATGGTCTATGCCGCATTTGCTGTGGGTCAGCAGAATGAGCATCTTGCATACTCAACATCAGAAAATCCCACAGGCCCCTGGAAGTACGGCGGGGTGCTGATGGCTACCGGAGAGGGAGATATATTTACAAATCATCCCGGTATCTGTGAATTCAAGGGACATAATTATCTCTTCTATCACACCGGAGAGCTGCCCGGAGGAAGTCTTTTCCACAGAAGCGTTTGCGTGGCAGAGTTTGATTATAATGAAGACGGCTCCATAGATGTGATCTCAAAATGCGACGGCGTTGAAGGGATCTAATGCAGCATAAATACTTTTCTCCAGTTTTCCAGGCTTTCCGGGAACCACTGGGTGTAATTGTAATCGTCGGGGAATAGTAAAAACAGCACGCCCATCAATACGGCGATCAGGCAGAAAAAGCATATCACGGAGTTTATTCGCTTCATATCCGGCTGTGAGAGGGTCTCGTTAAAGAAACCTATCACCAGAAAGGCCAGAAGCACCATAAATACATAAACATCCATCCTGTATCTTTCCGCGGTTCCGTCCCCGGGAGCCCAGGCGATCTGCATCACGGTAATGATAAGGGGCAGGGCAAAGAGAGTACCCATAAAGGCTTTCATTTTTGCTCTGCCGGCGCCGGTTCTTACTGTCTTTGAGAAGACTCCGAAGACAAACAAAAGCAGCGGGAAATTCACAAAGGCACTGTTGTAATAAACATAGGGGAAGGTGCCGATGATGGGTGTAAAGCCGATAAAGTTGTTCAATATTCCGTTCACGGTCCTGACGGTGCTGAAGGTTTCAAAGAAATTACCGTAATTGTGCTGATCCGCCCCGGTAAGCTGATATGCCTGACCGAACTCAAAGGGGCTTTCAAATCTTGCATAATTGTAGCACATAAGTAATATGCCGATCACTATATAAGGGATGGCGATCAGGGCGATATCTGCCACTATCTTTATTATCTTATTCTTAGTATTCAGGGACAGTCTGCCCTTTACAAAGATCACACAAAGTGGAATAGCAACCAGATTTCCCAGAGCAGCTGTGGGCTTACAGCCAAAGGCCATGGCTCCGAAAAGTGTGCCCAGAACAGCTAAAAATACCTGTTTTCCTCTTTTTTCAGGATCCGTGATAAATATACTCCCGGTCAAAAACAGCAGACTCAGGGCTTCCATGCATACCGCGGATGATGTGGCTGTGCAATAAAGAGCCGGGGTTCCGATGGCAAAGTATGTGGAAATAAATGAAAAAGCCGTACTGAGACAGATCAGCAAAAGCGCCGACATCTTCGGGAAAAACTTTTTTGCTAGCTGTCGCATCAACAAAAAGATGGCGATTATGGAAATCGCAGAAAAAATCTGCGTCGCATGATAGGTGGTGAGATCACCGCCGGTTATCAGGTGATAGGGCAGGAAAAGCAGTATTACCGGAGTCACTCCGAAATACATATAATACTTTCCTTTGTAATAAGCATGATCACGATAAAACTCCACGCCGGTCTCGGCTCTCTCTCCGGGATCGTAGGGATTGTTCATCTCTTCGAGCATGGGATCGATATCATCATATGCGATGTTTAAATGTCCCTCCGCAAAAGCTCTGGCTGTCAGTTCATACTGGTTTCGGTGCTCGGGGAATTCGCCGTTATAAGCAGGTGCTGCTCCCATGGGAAGAACTGTTCCCAGAATGAGTAAAAGAGCGGTGACAGCCATGGCGATATCGGTCCGTCTGTTAGCTTTTTTATCTTCTGAATATGCGAGAATATTATGGAGAAAGGAGCCTTTTCTTATGAAATAAAAGAAGGTGAAGACCGCCTCCCAGAGAAGGCACCCCAGGGCCTGAAAATATGCATGCTTTACGAGAAAGACCAGACCAAGAAGCAACAGTCCGGCCCAGATGATACCGTAAATAACAGTGACAACTATACTTTTTTTATCCTTTATGAAGGCTTTCATAAGATGCTCCTAAATGTTTTTTTTGCTCTCAAATTATAGCATAAAAAAGGAAAATGACAAAGTACACCCGCTGTGGTATGCTTAGTCTCGGTGGCTGAGTATCACCACGGGAGGAATTGACTATGAGAACTTTGGAGACAAATGATTGGATACTGCTGAACAGCATAATATACAAGATCTATACCATGAGTAACATTGATGAGATGAGGGAGCAGTTTCTGGAACAGATGAAGATGCTGATAGATTATGACAGTGCAGACTTTCATTTGGCATCCCCCGACGGAGAAAAGAAACTGGTATCCCCGGTCCTCTTTAACTGTGAGGAAGATATGTCCATCGCATATGATGAACTCGATTACAGCAGGGGAATACTTTACAGCGGAAAGACGCTTATATACAGGGAGACCGATATTATTTCCGATGCGAAGAGAGTAGAGACAGATTACTATAAAAAAGTATATAAGATAAACAAGTGGCATTACTCATTACAGATGGTGCTCGCAAGGGAAAAAGAATTTGTCGGTGTGGCTACATTTTACAGGACCATCGGTAAAGACGATTTTGTTTATGATGATATTTTTATTCTTGATCTCTTAAAGGATCATCTTGCATATAGGCTTTATCAGCAGAAAAAAAGCGGGGATCTTGTCAGCGAAAAATTGACGGTTTCCGCAGCAGCACAGGAGTATAATCTCACAAGGAGAGAGGAGACGATACTCAGGCTTCTTATGGAGGGCAGGGATAATGTAAGAATATGTGAATCTCTCGTTATTACTGAGAATACATTAAAGAAACATATTCTGAATCTCTACCGAAAATTAGGTATTAACAATAGGGTCGGCCTTTTTAAAATGATTAAGGAAAAGGAGTAAAAATACTTATTTAGTAGTACAAAAATGGTAAATTTGATTAGTTGAAATGGGAACATCGATGCCGTATATTTACACGTAACAAAGGTAAATAACTTAAACAACCGGCAAGGGAGCTGTATATACAGTTCCCTTGTTTTTTTTAAGGAGGAAGCGGGCATGAAAGAATTGATCATCATAATCAGACCGGAAAAATTAGAAGATGTGAAAGAAGTTTTAGACAGCGTTCATTGCGGAGGAATGACACTTTCGACTGCGATGGGATGCGGTACCCAGAAGGGATCCTCCGAGGGCGTAGTTAACGAGATCAAGGGATTGAAGACAAAGATCAATCTGCTGCCAAAGATCAAGGTTGAGGTGGTTGTTGATGATAAGGATGTTGAGACAGTGATCATGAGCATCAGAGAGGTGTGTGCTACGGATCACGTGGGAGACGGAAAGATCTTTGTGAGAAGTATCGATGATGCCATCAGGATCCGTACAGGGGAAAGAGGCATAAAAGCACTCTGATGGGAGGTACCTTATGGGAACAATAGTTGAAATATCGGGAGTAAACAAATTATATGGTACAAACCATGTTGTAAAAGATCTGAATATCAGTGTTGAGGAAGGAGAATTCCTGACTCTTCTGGGATCCTCCGGATGTGGAAAGACCACAACTCTTCGTATGATAGCCGGCTTTGAGGAACCGACAACGGGAAGTATAAAAGTTGAAGGAGAATCAATAGAAGAGAAGGAGCCCTTTGAAAGAAACGTAAATACTGTTTTCCAGACATATGCTCTGTTTCCTCATAAAACTATTTTTGACAATATAGCATATGGTTTAAAGATGAAGAAGGTTTCGAAAGCAGAGATAAAAGAGCGGGTATCGGAAATGATGGAAATGGTCCAACTGACGGGTTTTGAAAAAAGATATCCCTCACAGCTCTCAGGAGGACAGAAACAAAGAGTTGCCATTGCCAGGGCGCTTATAAACAGACCCAGAGTACTTCTTTTGGATGAGCCCCTCGGAGCTCTTGATCTAAAGCTCAGGAAGCAGATGCAGCTGGAACTGAAAAGACTTCAGAAAAAGCTGAATATCACCTTTATATATGTGACCCATGATCAGGAGGAGGCACTGACCATGAGCGACAGGATTGCCATCATGCATGATGGTGTGGTGGATCAGCTTGCAAGCCCAACGGATATATACGAGCATCCGGCCACAAGGTTTGTTGCGACCTTTATCGGAGAGACCAATATTTATGACGGATGTATCACCTGCATGAAGGATGGAGTGGCGACAGTAACGCTTGAAAACGGAGCGGTAAAGGTCGGATGCGATGACAGCTTTTCGATCCTTGAATATGCAACTGTTTCCGTGAGACCGGAGAAGATGAGATTTGACAGGATCCCTCACGCAGGCTTTGAACTGGTGGCAATCGTCAGGGGGTATATATATGTCGGATCGATACTTAAATGTATAGTATCCCTTCCCAATGGGAATGAGCTTAAGATCGAAAGGCTGGCGGGGCAGGAACTTCCGGAGGTGGGAAGTATCATATATCCCTATTGGGAGCCTGAAGACGGTGTGTTGATCCACAATGACAGTTACAAGATCTTCAAAGCGCTGGATGAGATCAAGCTTGCATAGGATTCCGGCGTAGAAAGGAGTTTTCATGACAGCAAAAACTTCAAAGCATGAATTCAGATCGAATACGGTTCCTGCCTTTGTGACTGTGGGTCCGGTGGCAGTACTTCTCCTGTTTTTGGTGGTGGCACCCCTTGTACTTGTGGCAGTCATGAGCTTTTGCAGGACAGATGAATTCTACAATGTGGTATATAAGTTTACCGCCGTCAATTACACGAAGTTATTTTCCGTTGATTATCTGAGGATATACGGACAATCGCTTCTGATCGCTTTTGTGACAACGGTTATATGTGTTTTGGTGGGGTATCCTTTCGCATATGTGATAGCGAGAAATAAAACAAAATGGAAGAAGCTGCTGTATATGCTGGTCATCATCCCGTTTTGGACCAACTCACTTATAAGGATTTACGGATGGAGAGCTTTTTTGGGAAGCAGCGGATGGCTCAATAAATTATTGATGACACTGCATATAGTGAGTGAGCCTGTTGATTTTTTGTATAAGACAGGAACCACGATCCTGGGTATGGTGTACTGCTTTATCCCTTTTATGGTCCTCCCGCTTTATACCGCGATAGAAAAGCTTGACGGCAGCTTACTTGAAGCATCAAGCGATCTGGGAGCAAAGCCCATAAGAACCTTGTTTGAGGTTATCATACCACTCACCGCAAGCGGCATCTTTTCGGGATGCATCATGGTATTCATTCCATGCCTCGGTTATTTCTTCGTTTCATATATACTGGGCGGAGGAAACACGGATATGATAGGAAACCTTATCGAAAGACAGTTTAAGAGCGCGAATAACTGGCCGCTTGGAGCTGCCCTTTCAATAATACTCATTCTGGTGACTCTTTTACTTGTGAAGCTCTATCAAAAACTTGGCGGAGATATGGATAACCTGGGGGTTTAGCCTATGAAGATATCAAAAAAAGAATCGAAAGAAAAAAGAAACAAGGGACTGAGTATAGGTTTTTGTTCCATGGTTTATCTGTTCCTTTTTATACCGATCTTTGTGGTGGTATCAAACTCCTTTAACGCCACCACATCAAAGCCCTATCTCAGCTGGAAGGGATTTACTTTTGACTGGTACTTAAAACTATGGGACAACACCTCACTTCTGTCATCCTTCGGAAATACCATCATCATCGCAGTGTCAAGTACGGTGCTGGCAACTATCATCGGAACCCTGGGAGCCATCGGTATTTACAGATATAAGTTCAGGGGAAAGGGAATAATAAACGGGCTCTTATACATCCCCGTTGTTATCCCGGAGATAGTTATAGGTATCGCACTTCTGACAATTTTCTCAAACGTAAAGATACCGAGGGGAATGCTCACACTCATTCTTTCACACGTAAGCTTCAGCGTTCCCTATGTGATATTCAACGTTCGTGCAAGGCTTTCCGGATACGATAAGTCCATCGAGGAAGCCAGCATGGACCTGGGGGCCAACAGGGTGGTAACTTTCTTTGAGATCACGCTGCCCACACTGGCCCCGGGAATTGCGGGTGGCGCACTTCTGGCATTTACGCTTTCCATTGATGATGTTATCATCAGCTATTTTGTCAACGGTCAGACAAAGACCTATCCTCTCAAAGTAATGGAGAGTATCAAAAGCGGTGTTTCACCGGATGTAAACGCCCTGTCGACACTGGTCCTCATCGGTACCATAGGACTGGTTTTCCTGACTCAGAGCGGACTGCTTACCGGCAAGCATAAAAAGATCTGAAAATAATTTCAGAGGAGGACACGATTATGAAAAGAAAAATTTTAGCAGGCCTTATTTCACTGTCACTTTTGGCTTTGGCTGTCACAGGATGCGGTGGAAAGTCATCGGAAAAAGCGGGAGATAACGGAGAATTGAATCTCTTCGTTTGGACCGAATATCTTCCCGATTCTGTTGTATCAAAGTTCGAAAAGGAAACAGGGATAAAGGTAAATGTATCCACCTATTCTTCAAATGAAGACATGCTGGCGAAGGTTAAGTCGGAGACGGCGGGAGCCTACGATGTGCTTAACCCCAGTGATTATATGGTAGCTCAGCTTATCGCACAGGATATGCTCAAACCCTTGGATTTTGATCAGCTTCCCAACTTCTCACACATCGGAGAAAGCTATAAGAACCCTTCATATGATCCCGGAAACGTATATTCCGTTCCCTATATGGGAGGCGCCGGAGCAATAGCGGTAAACACCGATAAGGTGGATATCGAGATCACGAGTTACGCAGATCTTTTTAATCCCGCACTGGAAGGAAAGCTGGTTGTTCTGGATGACTTCCGCGCAGTGATAGGAATGACTGCAAAGGCTATCGGATACGATCTTAACGAGACCGATCCGGCCAGACTTGCCGAGGTTTCGGACAAGCTTATGGAGTTAAAGAAAAACGTAGTGCTCTACGATTCGGATTCACCTAAGAGTGCACTTATTTCAGGTGACTGTGACGCAGGTATGATCTGGAGCGCAGAGGTTGCAATGGCCATGGAGGAAGTCCCCTCAATAGAGGTTATCTATCCCGAGGAAGGCCCTTACCTTTTCCTGGACAACTGGGTAGTCACCAAGGAATCACCCAACTATGACAACGCCATGAAGTGGATCAACTTTGTTATGGATCCCGACAACATGGCAATGATCCTGGAGGAGTTCCCTTATCTTTGTGCGAACACCGATGCCATTGCAAAGATGGGAGACAGCTACAGCGGAAACCTTGCAAAGAACCCTCCCGCAGATGCCATCGCGAGCGGCAGCTACGTACAGAACTTAGACAGTGATGTCCTGGACATTTACAGCGAGATGTGGACAAAGCTTAAGGAATAATCAGGGGGATGGGAAAATGGCGATCGATTTTTTATACCTCAGTGAAAAAGATATGATAGATGCCGGCGTACTTGATGCCAAGGGTTGCGTAGAGGCAATGAGGGATGTGATGAGCCTTTTCGGAAAGGGTGATTTTCTGATGGGAGGTCCCAGGGGCGATGAACACGGACTTCAGATCAATTTTCCCAAGGCAAGGGATATAGAGGGTTTTCCGCTGGATAACGGCCCCGACAGGAGATTCAATGCCATGCCGGCATATCTTGGCGGAAGATTCCATATGGCCGGACAGAAGTGGTACGGATCGAACCACGACAATATAAAAAAGGGCCTGCCAAGGTCCATCCTTATGGCAACTCTCAATGATGTTGATACCGGAGCACCTGTGGCATATATGTCAGCCAATCTTTTGAGTGCAATGCGAACAGGTGCGATGCCTGCCATGGCTGCCACATATCTTGCAAATAAAGATTCAAAAGTTCTTTCAATACTCGGTCCCGGTGTGATCAACAAATGTGCTTTGATGTGCTATATGGCGGTGCTTCCGGAGATAGAGAAGATAAAGATAAAGGGCAGTTCACCCACTTCAGCATCCACACTGGAATTCAAAAAGTTCGTGGAAGAGAAATATCCATCGGTTAGGGAAATAGAGATCTGCGAAACTCTTGAACAGGCTTGCAGGGATGCGGATGTTGTAAGCGAAGCCATGTCCGTGACCCCGGACAAGGCGGAAGAATTCCATCTTGAATGGTTCAAAAAAGGAGCATCCGTGTTCTCCATGGGAAGCTTCCTTTACAGGAATTTTGATGAACTCATGGGCACTACCATGGTGGTGGACAACTACGGAATGTACGATAAGTACATGAACAACTTTATCGCCAGAGGACCGGTTGATGAACTTGGAAACAAGAGGGAATGGGTGATCATGGGAATACACTTCATCCATCTCGTAAGAGAAGGAAAGATCACCAGAGATAAAGTATTAAACCTTTGCGACATCGTAAACGGTATTACACCCGGCAGAACAAGTCACGACGAGATAGTGATGTGCAGCAGCGGCGGAATGCCCATAGAGGATGTTGCCTGGGGATATGACTGTTACAAAAAAGCATTGGAGCTTGGAATAGGAACCAAGCTTAACCTATGGGATGAGCCGTTCATGAGATAACGGTTTTCATGTTAGGAGGATTGATATTATGGGTTATCCGGCAATTGATTTTTTATTCTTAAGTGAAGAAGACATGATTAAAGCCGGTGTAAAAGATATGGCGGCGTGCATCGAAGCCATGGAGGAAGTGGTCAAGTGTTTGAACAGCGGTGACTATGTGATGGGAGGAGAGAATCACAATTCTCACGGAAGTCAGGTTTCATTTCCGAAGAATTCCCCCTTCCCCAATATGCCTCTTGACGTGGGAGACGACAGAAGATTCATGGCAATGCCGGCATATATCGGCGGTCCCTTTGATCTGATGGGAATGAAATGGTACGGATCCAATATCGCAAACAGAGAAAAGGGCCTGCCCAGATCCATACTCACAGTGATGCTTAACGACAAGGATACGGGAGCACCTCTGGCCCTGATGAGTGCAAATCTTTTGAGCGCTTACAGGACGGGAGCCATCCCGGGAGTGGGGGCAAAGTATCTTGTCAGAAAAGGAGCGAAAGTATGCGGAATATGCGGACCCGGCGTAATGGGAAAGACTTCCCTGGCGGCCATCATGGCAGCTTGTCCGGACATAGATACCCTGAAGGTAAAGGGCAGGGGAAAGGCTTCTCTTGAAAAATTCATCGATTTTGTAAAGAAGGAATATCCTTCGCTTAAGTCTGTTTCTGCAGTAGATACCGTGGAAGAACTTATCCGGGATGCGGATGTCATCTCCTTTGCAAATTCCGGCGGAACGGACCCTTCCACGTATCCCTTTGTAAAGAAGGAGTGGGTAAAGCCCGGAGCAGTGCTCATAGGTGTAAGTGCATTTGATATGGACCCCGATGAACTGAAGAGCTGCTCTCTGGTGGTGGACAATATAAAGCTTTACGAAGCTTGGGCAGAGGAATTTCCGTATCCTTCCTTTGGAGCAAACAATATCATTGGTTCAAAGTTTACGGATATGGCCCATGACGGTTTGATCTCAATGGATGAGATAACCGATCTGGGGGATATTATATTCGGCAAGAGGCCGGGCAGAGTAAGTGACGACCAGATCTTTGTGTATTCCGTAGGAGGCATGCCCGTGGAGGATGTGGCATGGGGCAAGGTTTGCTACGAAAATGCAAAGAAGCTGGGACTGGGAACCAGGCTTCGCTTGTGGGACAGCCCGGACATGTACTGATACACGGATATTGTAAAGAAATCTCGAGAGGAGCAGATGATCATGGCAGAGAGAATAGCAGAGCACCCCATTTTGGATGTGCAGGAAAAAGGCCAGGTGGTCAAGTTTATATTTGATGGAAAAGAGATAGAAGGATATGAGGGAGAACCTATAGCTGCTGCATTAAAGGCTGCGGACGTGATGGTTCACAGATATACCCAGAAGGAGCATAAACCAAGAGGTATCTTCTGCGCCATAGGGCGCTGCACCGACTGCGTAATGATAGTGGACGGTGTGCCCAATGTGAGAACCTGTATCACTCCGCTCAAGGCGGGAATGGTTGTAAAGACCCAGTACGGTGTTTCCGGCGAGCCTTTTGATAAGCAGTAGGAAGGGGTAGATGTTATGAAAAGACATGATCTGATAATAGTAGGTGCGGGTCCTTCGGGATTGTCCGCAGCCATAGAGGCAGCAAAAAGAGGTTTGGATGTAGTTGTTTTCGACGAGAACGAAAAGCCCGGCGGACAGCTTTTCAAGCAGATACATAAATTCTTCGGATCCAAAGAACACAGGGCAAAGGTAAGAGGGTTTGTTATCGGGCAGCAGCTTCTTGATGAGGCAGCGGAAGCGGGAGTTAAGGTTGTTCTTAATGCTACAGTTATAGGCTTGTATCAGGATAAAGAGGTTGTTGTAAAGATAGGTGAGGAGATCATCCATTACAAGGCAGATGCTGTGGTGATCGCAACAGGTGCTGCCGAGAACATGGTCACCTTCCCGGGATGGACTCTTCCCGGTGTAATAGGAGCAGGTGCGGCACAGACCATGATGAACCTTCACGGAGTATTGCCGGGAAAGAAGGTTTTGATGCTTGGCTCCGGAAATGTGGGACTGGTCGTTTCCTTCCAGCTTCTGCAGTGCGGATGTGATGTGGTGGCCCTTGTTGATGCTGCTCCCAGAGTGGGCGGATACGGAGTTCACGCAGCAAAGGTAGCAAGGACCGGAGTACCTTTTTATCTTTCCCATACCATAGTAAAAGCCGAGGGCGATGAATGTGTTACGGGAGTAACCATTGCTGAGGTTGATGATAAGTTTAATTTCATTCCGGGAACGGAAAAACATTTTGATGTTGATACTATTTGCCTGGCAGTAGGTTTATCGCCTATGTCACAGCTTCTTAAGATGGCGGGGGCACAGATGGAGGATAATCCTAAGAGGGGCGGACAGGTTCCCATCTGCGATGAGTACGGACGCACTTCACTTCCCGGTGTGTTTGTGGCCGGAGATGTATCCGGAATAGAGGAAGCATCTTCTGCAATGATAGAGGGTAGAATGGCCGGAGTAGTGGCTGCCGAGTATCTTGGATACATAGAAAAGGAGGCACTTGATGGAGAACTTTGCGAATTGGAAAAAGCACTTGACGGACTTCGTCAGGGAATGTTTGCACCGAAGAACAGAGGTAAGGCCATCGAAAAGACGGAAGAGGGTATCGATATTTCTACCAATCTTCTTAAGCGGGGATATGTTGCGGATGATGAGATAGAAAGATTCCCGGGAGTGACTCACAAAAAGGGAATTCATCCCGTTATCGAGTGTACTCAGAATATTCCCTGTAATCCCTGTCAGGATGCATGCCCGAAAAAGTGCATCTCCATCGGAAGCAATATCACATCCTTACCCATCGTGGTGGGAGAGAGCGAGTGTATAGGCTGCGGGATGTGTGTTGCAAGCTGTTCGGGACAGGCTATATTTCTGGTTGATGAGGATCTTGGAGACGGAACCGCATCAGTTACGCTGCCATATGAATTTCTCCCTCTTCCCGCTGAAGGAACAAAGGGAATAGCCCTTGGAAGAAACGGACAGAAAGTTTGTGAAGCCGAGGTTATGTCGGTTAAAAGTGCAAAGGCTTTTGATAAAACTCATCTGCTGACCATGCGTGTTCCAAAGGAATTTGCCATGACCGCAAGATTTTTCAGAGC